>NZ_CP011388.1:2565000-2630000 GCF_001644605.1 Paenibacillus swuensis
GGTTATCATTCATTTGTTCAGTTTTGATGGAGTTTGTGGAGTTTGCATTGACTCTTCCATCACATAGACACTACCAAGAATTAGTTATTGATTCAGCGGTTGTTCTGTGGTAAGATGTTCTTCCGCCCGTAATAAGGCGGTAAGATAAAATGCTTTTGTTCCTTGAAAACTGGATAGTGAATGAATGTGTAAACAACGCAAGGATCGCAAGATCCGCTAGTAACATCTCTAATCTTTATTAGCTTAGGATAAGCTATTAAGAGCACACGGAGGATGCCTAGGCGCTAGGAGCCGAAGAAGGACGTGGCGAACGACGAAATGCCTCGGGGAGCCGTAAGCAGGCTTTGATCCGGGGATGTCCGAATGGGGAAACCCGGCTGTAGTAATGTACAGTCACTCTTAACTGAATTCATAGGTTAAGAAGAGGCATACCAGGGGAACTGAAACATCTAAGTACCCTGAGGAAGAGAAAACAATAGTGATTCCGTCAGTAGCGGCGAGCGAACGCGGAGGAGCCTAAACCGGTAAGCTTGCTTACCGGGGTTGTGGGACGTCTCACATGGAGTTACAAAGGAATGGGTTAAGCGAAGAGGTCTGGAAAGGCCCGCCATAGCAGGTAACAGCCCTGTACCTGAAAGTCCATTCTCTCCGAGACGGATCCCGAGTAGTGCGGGACACGTGAAACCCCGTATGAATCCGCCAGGACCATCTGGTAAGGCTAAATACTTCCTAGCGACCGATAGTGAAGCAGTACCGTGAGGGAAAGGTGAAAAGGACCGCGGGAGCGGAGTGAAATAGAACCTGAAACCGTGTGCTTACAAAAAGTCAGAGCCCGATCTATGGGTGATGGCGTGCCTTTTGTAGAATGAACCGGCGAGTTATGTTCACGTGCAAGGTTAAGGTGAGAAGCCGTAGCCGCAGCGAAAGCGAGTCTGAATAGGGCGACTAAGTACGTGGGTGTAGACCCGAAACCGAGTGATCTACCCCTGTCCAGGGTGAAGGTGAGGTAACACTCACTGGAGGCCCGAACCCACGCATGTTGAAAAATGCGGGGATGAGGTGGGGGTAGCGGAGAAATTCCAATCGAACTCGGAGATAGCTGGTTCTCCCCGAAATAGCTTTAGGGCTAGCCTTGGATTCTAGAGTCGTGGAGGTAGAGCACTGATTGGGTGCGGGGCCCGCCAAGGGTTACCAAGCTCAGTCAAACTCCGAATGCCATAGACTTATAGCCAGGAGTCAGACGGTGAGTGCTAAGATCCATCGTCAAGAGGGAAACAGCCCAGACCATCAGCTAAGGTCCCCAAGTGTGTGTTAAGTGGGAAAGGATGTGGAGTTGCACAGACAACCAGGATGTTGGCTTAGAAGCAGCCACCATTTAAAGAGTGCGTAATAGCTCACTGGTCGAGTGACTCTGCGCCGAAAATGTAACGGGGCTAAACACGCCACCGAAGCTATGGATTGATCGTAAGATCAGTGGTAGGGGAGCGTTGTATGTGGGTTGAAGGTGTACCGTAAGGAGCGCTGGACAGCATACAAGTGAGAATGCCGGTATAAGTAACGAAAAGACAAGTGAGAATCTTGTCCGCCGAAAGCCTAAGGATTCCTGAGGAAGGCTCGTCCGCTCAGGGTTAGTCGGGACCTAAGGCGAGGCCGAAAGGCGTAGTCGAAGGACAACAGGTTGATATTCCTGTACCACCGTAAGCCGTTATGAGCAATGGGGTGACGCAGAAGGGGAACGTTGCGGACTGATGGAAGTGTCCGTCCAAGCAGTGAGGCTGATGTGTAGGTAAATCCGCACATCGTAAGGCTGGGCTGTGATGGGGAGCGAAATATAAGTAGCGAAGAACATGTACTCTGGCTGCCGAGAAAAGCCTCTAGCCAGGTGATGGTGCCCGTACCGCAAACCGACACAGGTAGGCGAGAAGAGTATTCTAAGGCGCGCGGAAGAACTCTCGTTAAGGAACTCGGCAAAATGACCCCGTAACTTCGGGAGAAGGGGTGCCTCGGTAGGGTGAATAGCCCGAGGGGGCCGCAGTGAAAAGGCCCAAGCGACTGTTTAGCAAAAACACAGGTCTGTGCGAAGCCGTAAGGCGAAGTATACGGGCTGACGCCTGCCCGGTGCTGGAAGGTTAAGGGGAGCGGTTAGGAGCAATCCGAAGCTGTGAACCGAAGCCCCAGTAAACGGCGGCCGTAACTATAACGGTCCTAAGGTAGCGAAATTCCTTGTCAGGTAAATTCTGACCCGCACGAATGGCGTAACGACTTGGGCGCTGTCTCAACGAGAGATCCGGTGAAATTTTAATACCTGTGAAGATGCAGGTTACCCGCGACAAGACGGAAAGACCCCATGGAGCTTTACTGCAGCTTGATATTGGACTTTGGTACGATCTGTACAGGATAGGTGGGAGCCTGAGAAGGCGGAGCGCAAGCTTCGCCGGAGGCGCCGTTGGGATACCACCCTGATCGTATCGGAGTTCTAACCTGCGCCCGTGAAACCGGGTGAGGGACAGTGTCAGGTGGGCAGTTTGACTGGGGCGGTCGCCTCCTAAAGAGTAACGGAGGCGCCCCAAGGTTCCCTCAGAATGGTTGGAAATCATTCGAAGAGTGCAAAGGCATAAGGGAGCTTGACTGCGAGACATACAGGTCGAGCAGGGACGAAAGTCGGGCTTAGTGATCCGGTGGTACCGCATGGAAGGGCCATCGCTCAACGGATAAAAGCTACCCTGGGGATAACAGGCTTATCTCCCCCAAGAGTCCACATCGACGGGGAGGTTTGGCACCTCGATGTCGGCTCATCGCATCCTGGGGCTGAAGTAGGTCCCAAGGGTTGGGCTGTTCGCCCATTAAAGCGGTACGCGAGCTGGGTTCAGAACGTCGTGAGACAGTTCGGTCCCTATCTGTCGTGGGCGCAGGAAATTTGAGAGGAGCTGTCCTTAGTACGAGAGGACCGGGATGGACGTACCGCTGGTGTACCAGTTGTCTCGCCAGAGGCATCGCTGGGTAGCTATGTACGGACGGGATAAGCGCTGAAAGCATCTAAGCGCGAAGCCCCCCTCAAGATGAGATTTCCCAATTAGTAAGACCCCTTGAAGACGACGAGGTTGATAGGTTCGGGGTGGAAGTGCAGCAATGCATGGAGCTGACGAATACTAATCGGTCGAGGGCTTATCCAAAATACCTGAATTAACAGGTTAACGCGTAGTTTACATTCATTCCTATTCAGTTTTCAGGGAATAAAGCTTCAGTAGCATGCGGCAAGTCTGCTATGCTCTTGAACTTTAGATCTGCAACACTTGGCGGTGTTGTAAACCTGATTTAAGCTCATGCTATGAATTCAGTTTTGCTAAAGCAAAACGCTCAGTTTGGTAACAATGGCGAAGGGGAACCACGCGTACCCATCTCGAACACGACCGTTAAGCCCTTCAGCGCCGATGGTACTTGGACCGCAGGGTCCTGGAAGAGTAGGACGTTGCCAAGCAACAGAAAGAACCTGATTTGTCTCTAAGACAAATCAGGTTTTTTTGTATCTGCACCATTAAGAATTCTCTGACGAATCGTAACAATGTGTAGGAGACCTTTTGCAGAAAGGAAAATCTCTAACGAATCGACACGAAGTTTAGCGGGATACTTGGAGCAAGCAAAGTCGAGTAATATGCATCCTGTAAAGCAATCTAGAGTTCTTTAGAACATCATTTCGGTGTAAATTGAAGCTTAAGCAACACCAGGATTAGTTAAAAGAATTCAACACATTAATATTCATACTAAATAATAATTTACGGCTTTAAAACAAACAGAACAAACCATCAACAACATTATCCCCAGACTTATACACATCGTACACAGCCTAAACCCCATATCTACTGCATAATTAGAATAGTTGATCACATATCCACAGGATACTTTATCCCCAACAAATGATGTATACGAGTTATGCACAATTGAATTCTCCCATATCAGTACAGGAAGTATCCCAGAAACTCATGTTCGGACTTACTCAATACGGATTAATTCACTGCTGCAATGACTGAGCGGAGGAGATGTCTATTTATTTGTTTAAATTCTTGTCAGAGGGGTATAAATCCGTGTAATCTTCCAACACTAACACATACAAGGTTGGTTTATTTTAAGGCTATTGGCAAATCGGTGAATATTGTATATAATGTTTACAAAGTCAAAGATAGTCAAAGTCAGTCAATGATTTTGTCCTTCTGACTTTCAGCCATTATTCTACAACTGGAGGATGAATCGATGCGTAATATCTCTGATATTATTGAACAATATCTGAAGAATATTTTGCTCGAAAGTCCCGAAGGAGCTATTGAGATTCAACGTAACGAGCTTGCGGAGAAGTTTCAGTGTGTACCCTCTCAGATTAACTACGTCATCAGCACTAGGTTTACATTGCAGAAAGGCTATGTCGTGGAGAGTAAGCGCGGGGGCGGGGGATATATCCGGTTGCAACGCATTGAATTGCCTGCTCAGGGAGCGCTGCAACTGCATATTCTGCAAAGCATCGGTACCCATATTGATCAATCCGCGGCGGAAGGACTTATTTATCAGCTGAGGGAAGGCTCTCATATCAGTCCTAAAGAGGCGGGGGTGCTGACCGCGGCTGTCTCCAGGGATGTGCTTACGATTAAGCTTCCTGTAAGGGATGAGATTCGTGCGAATCTGTTAAAAGCCATGCTGATATCCCTGCTATGTAAATGAGAGGTGCTCGCGCCAGCTCGAAAGCGACAGGAGGCTAGAAGAATGATTTGCCAGGAATGCGGGAAGAGACCGGCCACATTGCATTTTACGAAGATCATTTCCGGAGAGAAGACGGAATTTCACATTTGTGAGGTATGCGCACGGGAGAAGGGTGAAATGATTCCGGGAACACCGAACGGGTTCTCGATCCATAACCTCTTATCGGGGCTGTTAGACTTCGAACCCTCCGCTCAGAGCGCACTGGGCGCCAAACCGCAAGTTACACGCTGTGACAACTGCGGTTTAACCTATACACAATTCGGTAAGCTCGGCCGCTTTGGCTGCAGTGAATGCTACAAGCATTTCAATGCCCGATTGGATGGATTATTCCGAAGAGTTCATGGCAATACGGTGCATGTCGGCAAGATTCCGAAGCGCTCCGGAGGACGTATTCAAGACAAGCGCGAGATCGAGAATTTAAAGCGTGAGCTTCAAAACCGGATCGAGCAAGAAGAATTTGAGAGCGCCGCGAAAATCAGAGATGAAATACGCGAGCTGGAGAAGAAGCTCTCCGGCAATTAATTCGCCGGGCTTTCCACGATACGCAGAATGAATACAGCCACTTTCGAAGCCAACCCGCTAAGGAAGCGGGGCTTAGGAGGGATTTTCGATGGAACACCGAAGTTATACGGATAACGCTTTAAGCGAGTGGATGAAGGGTCATGGTCCGGATTCGGAAATAGTCATTTCCAGCCGGGTGCGTATTGCCCGTAACCTGCAGACGCAGCCCTTTCCGATGTTGGCCACGAATCAACAGTCGGAAGAAGTGTTGAATCAGATCACAAGCGCTTTACAGAATGAAGAGTTAAACACCATATCCAATTTCGACTTTATTCCTTTAACGGAGTTATCGGAGCTGGATAAGAGAGTGCTTGTGGAGAAACATTTGATTTCGCCGAACCTAGCGAATGAATCCCGGAACGGAGCCGTCATCTTAAGTGAGAACGAATCTGTGAGCATTATGGTGAATGAGGAGGATCATCTGCGCATTCAATGTCTTTGTCCCGGCTTTCAAATTAAAGAAGCATGGGATCTGGCCAGCCAGATCGATGATATATTCGAGTCGCAACTGGAATACGCTTTTGATGAGAATCGCGGTTACCTTACAAGCTGTCCGACGAATGTCGGCACGGGGATCCGGGCGTCCGTTATGATGCATTTGCCGGCGCTGGTGCTGACACAGCAGATTAACCGTATTTTGTCCGCGATTACGCAGGTAGGTTTGGCAGTTAGAGGACTTTACGGCGAAGGCAGCGAAGCATTAGGCAATCTGTTTCAAATTTCCAACCAAATTACTTTAGGGCAATCTGAAGATGAAATTATAGATAACTTGTACAGCGTAGCCCGCCAAATCATTGAACATGAGAAAGCGGCACGCGAGAAATTGCTTATAGAGTCGAAGCCCCGGATCATCGACCGCGTCATGCGTTCCTACGGCATTTTGTCCCATGCGGGTATTATGGATTCCAAGGAAGCGGCACAGCGTTTATCAGATGTTCGTCTCGGTATTGACCTCGGAATCATCCATCAAGTGTCTACGCATATCATGAATGAATTGATGGTTATGGCGCAGCCCGGTTTCCTGCAGAAGCAGTCCGGGGAGAAACTTTCCGCCGAAGACCGGGATATACGCAGAGCCGAATTGATTCGGGAGCGACTTTCTATCATATAATTGCATACCTATAATCCATGGAGGTGTATTTTAATGATGTTTGGCAGATTTACGGAACGTGCGCAAAAGGTGCTGGCGTTAGCTCAAGAAGAAGCTGTTCGCCTGGGACATAACAATATCGGAACAGAGCATATTCTGCTCGGCTTGATTCGTGAAGGGGAAGGCATTGCTGCTAAAGCTTTAATTGCGCTGGGATTAGGGCTGGAGAAAATTCAGGATGAAGTTGAATCCTTGATCGGCAGAGGCCAGGAGCAACCTAGCAATATCGCATATACGCCAAGAGCCAAGAAAGTAATCGAGCTTTCGATGGATGAGGCTCGCAAATTGGGTCATACGTATGTAGGCACAGAGCATATTCTGCTGGGTCTGATCCGCGAAGGAGAAGGCGTTGCGGCTCGGGTACTTAATAACCTGGGGGTTTCCCTGAACAAAGCCCGTCAGCAAGTATTGCAGTTGCTGGGCAGCAGTGAAGCGGTATCCTCTTCTCACGGCAACCCTGTGAATGTAAATACGCCGACGCTGGACGGTTTGGCTCGAGATCTTACCGTTTCCGCGAAGGAAGGCAACCTCGATCCGGTCATCGGACGCGCCAAAGAAATTGAACGCGTCATTCAAGTGCTCAGCCGCCGGACCAAGAATAATCCGGTGCTGATCGGCGAACCGGGTGTTGGTAAGACCGCGATCGCTGAAGGATTGGCACAGCGCATAATCAATAACGAAATTCCGGAAACCTTGCGTGACAAGCGCGTGATGACGCTGGATATGGGTTCCGTCGTAGCCGGTACTAAATACAGAGGCGAGTTTGAGGACCGTCTGAAGAAAATTATGGACGAAATTCGTCAAGCCGGAAACATCATACTCTTTATTGATGAGCTGCACACCTTGATCGGTGCCGGCGGCGCGGAAGGCGCAATCGATGCATCCAATATTCTGAAGCCGGCGTTGGCTCGGGGCGAATTGCAGTGCATCGGGGCGACCACGCTGGATGAATACCGCAAGTATATTGAGAAAGACGCCGCACTGGAGCGCCGCTTCCAACCGATTACGGTCGATCAGCCGTCTCCTGAAGAAGCGATACAAATTCTGTATGGCTTGAGAGACCGCTACGAAGCCCATCACCGTGTTAAAATTACGGATGAGGCCATTGAGCAAGCCGTGAAGCTGTCGGATCGTTACATCCCGGATCGTTTCCTGCCGGATAAAGCCATTGACTTAATCGATGAAGCAGGTTCCAAAGTAAGGCTGCATTCTTATACGATCCCGCCGAATTTGAAGCAAATGGAAAGCCGTCTGGAAGACATCCGTAAGGAGAAAGACGCGGCTGTTCAATCGCAGGAGTTTGAGAAAGCGGCATCGCTTCGCGATACGGAACAGAAGATGCGCGAAGAGCTGGATACGACGAAGAACGAATGGAAAGAGAAGCAAGGCCGCACGGATTCGGAAGTAACTCCTGAAGATATCGCGCAAGTGGTGGCCAGCTGGACAGGAATTCCGGTATCCAAGCTGAAGGAAGAAGAGACGGAGCGTCTGCTGAACATGGAAGCGATTCTTCATGACCGTGTCATCGGGCAGGAAGAAGCCGTGAAAGCCGTTTCCCGAGCGCTTCGCCGCGCGCGCGCAGGCTTGAAGGATCCGAAGCGTCCGATGGGCTCCTTCATATTCCTGGGTCCTACGGGAGTAGGGAAGACGGAGCTTGCCCGGGCATTGGCGGAAGCCATGTTCGGCGACGAGAATGCCGTCATCCGCATCGATATGTCCGAGTACATGGAGAAGCACTCCACTTCCCGTCTAGTAGGCGCGCCTCCGGGATACGTAGGTTATGATGAAGGCGGTCAATTGACCGAGAAAGTTCGTCGCAAGCCGTATTCCGTAGTGTTACTTGATGAAATCGAAAAAGCGCATCCGGAAGTGTTCAATATTCTTCTGCAGGTGCTCGAAGATGGACGTCTGACCGACTCCAAAGGACGCACCGTCGATTTCCGCAACACATTAATCATCATGACGTCCAATGTCGGCGCCGAAATGATTAAGCGTAATTCTACACTGGGCTTTACAGCTGCTGTGGATGCGGGTAAAGACTACTCGAACATGAAGGATAAAGTTATGGGCGAGCTGAAGAAAAGCTTCCGTCCCGAGTTCCTGAACCGAATCGACGAAATTATCGTGTTCCATTCCCTGGATGAAACGCATATTTCCAAGATCGTATCGCTGATGTCCGATGATCTTCGCAAACGTCTGAAAGAGCAGGAAGTGGACTTCACGTTAACTCCGGCTGCGCTGGCGTTCCTGGCGAAGGAGGGCTTCGATCCCGCATTCGGGGCGAGACCGCTCCGTCGAGCGATTCAGAAGCACATCGAGGACCGACTGTCCGAAGAGTTATTGATGGGCAAAATTTCCAAAGGCGATAACCTCATCATTGACGAAGAGAATGGAGCATTAACCGTTCATCCCAATGAGGCGGAAACCGTAAATAAATAAAGCACGCACAAGAAGCGCTTGGCTGCTCTTTCCAATGGGAGAGGGGGGTCGGGCGTTTTTTGTTCCTTTAAGGAGCGATTCTGATTCTTTTGGTGCAAAGGCTTTCCACGCTTCCTGCAAAATGGTAAACTTTAATTATGCTTTGGATATAAGGAGTACTTAATGGCAAAAGTAAAAACCAAGTTCCTCTGTTCGGAATGCGGCTACGAATCTCCCAAATGGTTGGGCAAATGTCCGGGGTGTCAAGCCTGGAATTCCATGGTGGAAGAAACGGAATCCGTAGTGAAGACACAAGGGATGAAATCATCGTTAATTTTTACGAAAGATAAACCAGTTTCGATCATAGATATTAAGAGCAGTCAGGAACCGCGCGTACTCACCAATATCGGAGAGCTGAACCGCGTTCTCGGCGGAGGCTTCGTGCCGGGCTCTCTGATTCTTGTCGGTGGCGATCCCGGGATCGGGAAATCCACCCTGCTTTTGCAGACATCGCATGCCCTCGCTGTGAAAGGACTGAAGGTACTTTACATATCGGGTGAGGAGTCTGTGAGCCAGACCCGCTTGAGAGCGGACCGCCTCAATGCATTGTCGTCTAACCTGTTCGTGCTCTGCGAGACGAATCTGGAGCAGATTGAAGAAGCGATCGAACAAGTAAAGCCCGACTTTCTGGTTATTGACTCGATTCAGACCGTATACCAACCCTCCGTTACCTCCGCGCCGGGCAGTGTAGCCCAGGTTCGGGAGTGTACAGGACATTTTATGCGTATTTCCAAGGGTAAAGGCATTGCAACCGTTCTGGTAGGTCATGTCACCAAGGAAGGCGCGATTGCCGGTCCTCGGATGCTGGAGCATATGGTGGACTGCGTGCTTTATTTTGAAGGGGAGCGGCATCATACGTACCGTTTGCTTCGCGCGGTTAAGAACCGTTTCGGGTCCACGAATGAGATCGGTATATTTGAGATGAAGGAAGCGGGATTAACCGAGGTGACGAATCCGTCGGAGCTGTTCTTGTCCGAGCGTCCGCTCGGTGTCGCCGGTTCCACGGTCGTTGCCAGTATGGAAGGGACCCGCCCTGTGCTCGTAGAGTTGCAGGCGCTGGTTAGTCCGACCAACTTTCCGACGCCCAGACGCATGTCCGCAGGTATTGATCATAATCGTCTGGCTTTAATCATAGCGGTATTGGAGAAACGCAACGGCATGTTCTTGCAGAATCAGGACGTGTATCTGAACGTGGCCGGCGGCGTGAAATTGGATGAACCTGCTGTGGATTTGGCGGCAGCCGTGTGTATTGCTTCTTCCTTAAAGGATCAACCGACCCGACCTTTCGACGTGGTGTTCGGTGAAATAGGCTTAACCGGTGAAGTCCGGGCGGTCTCCAGAATAGAGCATCGGGTAAAGGAAGCGGAAAAATTAGGATTCAAGCGAGTCATTGTACCGGAAAAGAGTTTAAAAGGTTGGAAACATCCCACCACTATTCAAATTATCGGAGTTAATACAGTAAAGGAAGCACTAGCGGCGGCGTTAGGTTAGGGGGCCAACAGGGATGAAAGAGAAGGAAGACACGCATAGAGATTTAGTTATGAGTCAATTGTTACAACTGGTAGCGCCCGGAACAGCATTCCGCGACGGTCTGGAGAATGTATTGCGGGCCAAGACCGGCGCGTTAATCGTAGTGGGTTATAGCCCTGAAGTTCAGGAAATCGTGGACGGCGGATTCTCTATCAACTGCGATTTTTCACCGAACTATCTATATGAGCTAGCGAAGATGGACGGCGCCATTATTCTCAGTGAAGATATTAAACGCATTCTGTACGCCAACACACAGTTAATTCCCGATTCCTCCATTTCCTCCATAGAAACGGGGATTCGTCATCGTACCGCGGAGCGGGTAGCGAAGCAAACCGGGAAACTGGTTGTATCCATTTCACAGAGACGGAATGTTATCACGCTGTATCAAGGCAATTTGAGATACTCCCTGAAGGATATCGGGGTGATCTTGACCAAGGCTAACCAAGCCATCCAAACCCTGGATAAATATAAAGCCGTACTTAATCAAGGGTTAACAAACTTAACCGCAGGTGAATTTGAAGAACTGGTTACCCTGCACGAAGTGGCTAATGTGGTACAGCGTGTTGAGATGGTGCTTCGAATTAAGGCCGAGATCAAGCGTTATATCAATGAATTAGGAAATGAAGGCCGTCTGATTACGATGCAAATGGAAGAACTGGTCGCCAACATTGAAGAAGATGCCGTGTTGCTTCTGAAAGATTATGCGCGTGACCGCAGTGATGAAAAAATTAAAGAGATTCAGGCGGGTCTGAAGAGGTTGACGGCGGATGAGTTACTTGAATCACACATGATTATCCGATTGTTAGGGTATGCCTATGCCAACAATATTCTTGAGGAGCCGATCGCGCCTAGGGGATATCGGATGTTAAGCAAAATTCCTCGTTTGCCGACCGTCATCATTAACAACCTTGTCGAGCGTTTTGGCATTTTGCCTCATATTCTCATGGCCACGATTGAAGAATTAGATGAAGTGGATGGAATCGGTGAAGTGCGCGCGCGAACCATTAAAGAAGGACTGAAGCGAATTCAGGAACAAGCTTTCATTGACAGGCATATCTGATATACCCTACAATCAAGGAATGACCAATTATTGCTACAACCGTGTCATATTTCCTCTATGCTCACTCCCTGTCATGACAGGCATCTGATTAGGGCATAGTAAAATCGAGGTGAAACCTTATGATAACGAAATCTCTGCCCAGTATCTTTACCATAGGCAATCTGTTTCTGGGGATCGTCTCCATTATTCTGGTGTTTAACGGTAATGCGCCATTAGCCGCGGTCATGGTCATCATTGCGATGCTCCTGGACGGGGTTGACGGAAGGGTAGCGCGAGCGCTGAACGTTCAGAGCGAATTCGGTAAAGAGCTGGACTCCCTGTCTGACGTAATTTCATTCGGCGTTGCTCCCGCATTCATCATATATGTGGTTGCCTTTCAGGAGCTTGCTCCGGCTGCGGGATGGATCGTGACTGCCTTGTTCCCGATATGCGGAGCGCTGCGTCTGGCCCGGTTCAACGTAATCTCGGGAACGCCGGGATACTTTATCGGTTTACCGATACCTGCCGCTGGCGGTGTGCTTTGTACGATGGCACTCTTTCAAGAAAATATCCATAACATCGCACTATTGCTTGCAACCATCGTATTGTCATTGCTGATGGTCAGTAATGTGAAATATCCTAACTTCAAGAAGGTAGGCATTCCGAAAGCGGCGATATGGGTTGTACCGATTATAGTCATCATTGCGATCGTCATTGCCTTGAATGCTTCACCCGATACGCTTTCCAAGCTTATCTTCGTACCTCTATTGATTTACGCCCTCTATGGGCTAAAAAAAAACGTTGACACGCTGTTTCGGCGCCGCCGCAAACAGCAAAGTGAAGATGTCGACGCGGTAGAACAGCAGCTCTAACAACTTCATAAAAATTTCGGGAATTTATCCCATAATAAAAAGCATTTATTTATCGCCAAGAGCGACAAATGAATGCTTTTTTTCATTTTGATTCAATTGATTACGACAGATTAAACAATCCTAGCGTGGAACATTTTCTCGATTCTTCATCAATAACGGTTTCCATGTCAATACTCAACAGATTGCATAAAGCCGAGATATAAAAGAAGTTCTTGCCAAGCTCCGCGGACACCGCTTCCTTACAAGTATCACATAGTTTGCCGTGAATATGTTGCTGCATAAGTCCCATGGCTTCCTGAAGATCGGGTTGTTCAGAATAACGTTGTTTCTCCGCATGAACCTCAATACAGCCGCACTCTGTAACCGACTTGATTACGGAACGGTGAACGGAAGCGTTAGCTTGATTGCACTTCGACAGCACATCCAGCAAGCTTCGGTGCCTAAGTAATAATTCGGAAACCTGATCCTGAAATTCCTTTAAGCTGGGAGAGTTCATTCCTTGCACCTCTATTATCTAGAATTTACTAATTTGATTATAACGAATAATGGTTTCGATATCAAAAGAAAACGCTTTTATGAAAAAAATAATCTCCAGGGGATTAGCCTTATATGAATTGGACCATAATTGTAACAGAAGCATGGAACAGGTGTGTGCTCTTTATTTCAGGAGGTGAATCCTATGATATTACAAAGAATGATTCAATGGTTGTGCGCTTGTGTGGGCGGGATGTTGGGCTACCAATGGAGTGTGTCTTCCGATGCGCCGTTGCGTTGGTTGGAACCCTTAACCGGGAGCGTGAGGATGAGTGGAGAATCGTACTGGTTAACCGGTGCGGGAGCGATTGTGTTTTTACTTGGTTCTTCTTGGGTAGCTAAGAAAGTTGCGACAGGGTTCCATAAAGCGGAGGCCCGATTAATGCAAATGCCTCTTGGGGATTTGATTACCGGAGTTGCGGGACTTATATTAGGACTGGTCATTGCTGTGTTGTTATTTCCGTCCATTCGCGAGCTGCAGGGTTACGGCTTGTTAATATCCGTATTCGTTACAGGTTTGCTTGGCTTTTCCGGTTACCGAATCGCTTACACGAAGAAGGAAGAAGCGGCCGAGCTGTTAAAGGGCATACGCGGCGGAGGCACCCGTAATAAGGAAAGCAAATTGTTCGAAGAGCACAAGATCTTGGACACCAGCGTCATTATTGACGGACGTATTGCGGATATTTGCAAGACCGGATTTATTGAGGGGACGCTCGTCATTCCGGAATTTGTACTCGAGGAGCTGCAACATATTGCGGATTCTTCCGATTTGTTAAAAAGGAACCGGGGACGCCGGGGGCTGGATATTTTGAATAAAATCCAGAAGGAATTGGACGTGCATGTTCTCATTTATGAAGGAGACTTTGAAGAAATCTCCGAGGTGGACAGCAAGCTTGTAAAATTGGCCAAAGTGCTTGGGGGCAAGGTAGTTACGAATGATTTCAACCTTAATAAAGTATGTGAGCTGCAGGGTGTGTCCGTTCTGAACATTAACGATTTGGCGAATGCGGTAAAACCTGTCGTTTTGCCAGGCGAAGAAATTCTGGTTCAGATTATTAAAGACGGCAAGGAATTCGGACAAGGTGTCGCTTACTTGGATGACGGTACCATGATTGTCGTGGAAGGCGGCAGAGACTTTATCGGAAGCACGATTGAAGTGTTAGTGACCTCTGTTCTGCAAACCTCAGCCGGCCGAATGATCTTTGCGAAGCCGAAGCTCTTGGAAAAAGCGCTGTAAACGATTATGATGGGAAGATAGAGTAAATCATTCTGTTCTCTAATCATACGGGTTGACAGGCGGGGAAGACATGAATCAGCTGGGCGTAGTGGTCGTGGCGGCAGGCAAAGGCTTGCGTATGGGCACCAAGGAAAGCAAACAATATTTACGGCTGAACGGAAAGCCGATATTGGTACATACATTGGAAGTGTTCAACAGGATGCAGGACGTGGATGAGGTCGTATTGGTTGTAGGCGCTGATGATGTTGAGCGTTGTGAAACCTACGTACGGGATTTCGGATTGACCAAAGTAAAGCACGTTATCGCCGGCGGATCCGAACGTCAGCATTCGGTGTATCAAGGCTTGGCGGCTCTGAATACGGATTGGGTGCTGGTGCATGACGGTGTACGGCCGCTCATTCGTGAAGAAGACGCTCTACGTTGCTTGCAGGGCGCGCGGCAATCCGGGGCGGCCGTGTTAGCGGTGCCTGTGAAAGATACAATCAAGATTGTGAATGAGGTAGGTGTCATCACCACGACGCCGGACCGCAAGAGCTTGTGGGCGATCCAAACGCCGCAGGCTTTTCGCCGTTTGGCATTGATGGCAGCGCATGAAGATGCGGCGGGAGAAGGTTTTCTGGGCACAGACGACGCGATGCTGGCCGAAAGGGCCGGAACGGAAGTGCATGTGGTTGAAGGCGATTATACGAATATTAAAATTACGACGCCCGAAGATTTGGATTGGGCGGAATACTTGCTGGGGAAACGGGGAGCGATGAATTAATGATACGCGTAGGACAAGGGTTTGATGTGCACCAACTGACGGAAGGCAGGAAATGTATTATCGGAGGCGTCGATATTCCGTATGAAAAGGGTTTGCTGGGTCACTCCGACGCGGACGTACTTTTACACGCGATTACAGATGCTATATTGGGCGCTCTGGGTCGCGGAGATATCGGCACACACTTCCCGGATACGGATGCCGCATTCAAGGATGCGGACAGCCTGGAGTTACTGAAGGAAGTGTGGGCATTCTCCAAGGAAGCGGGATTTACCCTTGGTAACCTTGATGCGACAATTATTGCGCAGAAACCGAAGATGGCGCCGTATATCCCGCAGATGGCCGAGATTATCGCGCAAGCTCTCGAGGCGGACCGGTCCCAAGTGAATGTGAAAGCAACGACAACCGAGCAGCTAGGCTTTGCCGGACGGGGCGAAGGGATTGCCTCGCAGGCGGTTGTTCTCTTAATTCAGAAGTGATAGAATCGGAAGGATAAGCAGTTGATCAGGATTTCGAGAGGGGAATTACAAGCATGGAGAGGGAAGTTCGTGTCCGGTACGCGCCAAGTCCAACCGGGCATTTGCATATAGGAAACGCGAGAACGGCGTTATTCAATTATTTATTCGCCCGCAGTCGCGGGGGAAAGTTTATTATCCGGATCGAAGATACGGATGTGAAGCGGAACGTGGCCGGCGGCGAAGAGAATCAGCTTACGTACCTGAGCTGGCTGGGTATGGACTGGGATGAGAGCATCGACAAGGGCGGAGAGTACGGACCTTACCGCCAGACCGAGCGTATCGACCTGTATAAAGAACAGTATGAGAAGCTGATTGCAGAAGGTAAAGCCTACTACTGTTATTGCACGGAAGAAGAGCTGGAGCAGGAGCGGGAAGAGCAGACCGCGCGCAGCGACATGCCGATGTACTCCGGCAAGCATCGGGACTTGACGGACGAACAGCGCCGAGCGTTTGAAGCTGAAGGCCGTGTGCCAAGCGTGCGTTTTCGTGTGCGCGAGGGAGCCGTGTACACCTTTGACGATATGGTGAAAGGTTCTGTCTCCTTCGAAGGGGACGGCATCGGCGACTTCGTCATCGTGAAGAAGGACGGCATACCGACCTACAACTTTGCCGTTGTAGTCGATGATTACCTCATGCGCATTTCCCATGTGTTGCGCGGTGACGATCATATCTCGAACACGCCGCGACAATTGATGATCTATGAAGCGTTGGGCTGGGAGCCCCCGGTATTCGCACATATGACGCTGATTGTGAATGAGAGCCGCAAGAAGCTGAGCAAACGGGATGAGTCCATCATTCAATTCATCGAGCAATATGATCGACTGGGTTTCTTGCCGGAAGCCTTGTTTAACTTTATTACATTGTTAGGCTGGTCTCCTGAAGGTGAGGACGAGATGTTCACCCGTGAGGAACTGATCAAGGTATTCGATCCGGGCAGATTGTCGAAGAGCCCGGCCGTCTTCGACACAACCAAACTGAACTGGATGAATAACCAGTACATGAAAAAAGCGGATACTGAACGAGTTACGGCCATGTGTATCCCGCATCTGCAACAAGCTGGCCGGATTCCAGCAGAGCTGGATACGGCGTCGGAGCAGTGGGTCACGCTTCTTGTCGGTTTGTATCAGGAACAACTGAATTGCGCGGCGGATATCGTGCCTATAACATCGCTGTTCTTTGATGACATCGGAGAACTGGAAGAGGACACGAAAGCGGTTCTCGCGGAAGAACAGGTTCCTGCGGTGGCGGAGGCTTTCCTAAAGGAAGTGGAGAATGCCCAAGAATTTAGCGCCGATGGGATGAAAGGATTGCTAAAGAATGTGCAAACCGAAACGGGATTCAAGGGCAAGCAATTGTTCATGCCGATTCGGGCTGTTCTGACCGGCCAGGTTCACGGGCGCGACTTGAATCAAACGCTGTTCCTTCTTGGTAAGGACAAGGTGGTTCAACGTTTGCAACAATTTTTGTCTACAAAATAATGATGATTCCGTATAAGTTATATTGTCTGTGAGGCTGATATTGGATATACTGTAAGCATAGGAATACAATAGCGATGAAGAGGAAAGTACGTTTAAGCGAGGAATCCCAGAGAGGATAACCGGCAAGGGATGATTGGCCGAGTGGAAGTTATTTGTTCCCCTTAAGCGGAAATGCGCCTGTGAGCTGCGCTTTTGATAACAACGTCCGTTCACGGACGGTTGGGGTAGAGAGTGCCGGATTATCCACGTTACGGATCCAAGACGGACATCTTAACGATGCCCAAGCAGAGTGGAACCGCGGATCACGCCTCTGCAGCGAATTAACGCTGCAGAGGCTTTTTGTTTGTACAGGGGAAGTTCATTTCATCATAAGGGTTACTCCCGGGGGAAGAGGGTAGGCGTCATGTTTCGCACAATGAGGTCGGATATCCAAGCAGTGTTCGACAACGATCCGGCGGCGAGAAGTCGGTTTGAGGTTATTTTCACCTATTCAGGTTTGCATGCCATCTGGGCTTATAGAATCGCGCACTGGTTTTATTTGCGTCAGTGGTTTACGTTAGCGCGCATGATTTCCCAAATCAGCCGATTTTTTACCGGCATTGAAATCCATCCTGGAGCGACCATCGGGGAGCGGTTATTTATCGATCACGGCATGGGTGTGGTCATCGGCGAAACGTGTGAAATCGGGAATGATGTCGTCTTGTACCAAGGGGTGACTCTCGGGGGAACGGGTAAAGAGAAAGGCAAGCGGCACCCTACGATCGGCAATCATGTCGTCGTCTCCTCAGGGGCCAAAATTCTAGGTTCGTTTACAGTAGGAGATCACGCGAAGGTAGGCGCGAATTCCGTCGTACTTAAAGCTATTCCGGCTTGTACAACGGTAGTGGGCATTCCCGGCCGAATTGTAAAGTATAACGGGAAGCGTATGGATGACAAACTAAACCATAGCCAAATGCCGGATCCAATCATTGAAGCATTCCGTTTTATGCAGAAGGAAATTCATGAGCTGAAGCAGGAAGTGGAACAATTGCGCGAGGGCAAGAAGCGGGAGAAGCCGAGCGAGACCGAGTTTCTGACCCGCGAAAGAGAAGCGACCAAGAAAGCTGAGGTATAGATTATGACCCTACACATATTCAACACGATGAGCCGGGAGAAAGAACCCTTCGTTCCGCTCGAACCAGGTAAAGTGAAGATGTACGTATGCGGCCCGACCGTATATAACTACATTCATATCGGGAATGCCCGTCCGGCGATATTCTTTGATGTCGTGCGGCGTTATCTTGCGGCAACGGGGTATGATGTTACCTATGTGCTGAACTTTACGGATGTGGATGACAAAATGATTCGCAAAGCCGAAGAACTGGGCGAAACAGTCCCGCAGATCGCGGAAAAGTTCATTGGCGCTTACTATGAGGATGTCCGCGGTTTAGGCATTCAGGATGCGGATATTCATCCGAGGGTGACCGAAACGATGGATGAAATCATTGAATTCATCCAGGGCTTGCTGGACAAAGGCTACGCCTATGTAAGCGAAGGAGATGTCAATTTCCGTACGTCGCGATTTGAAGAGTACGGAAAGCTGTCGCATCAGAATCTGGATGAATTGCAATTTGGAATCCGTATTGGTGTCGATGAGCGCAAAGAAAACGCGCAGGATTTTGTGCTCTGGAAAAATGCCAAACCCGGGGAGATTCATTGGAAGGCGCCTTGGGGTGAAGGACGTCCGGGTTGGCACATTGAATGCTCTGCCATGATTAAGAAGTATTTGGGCACGACCATTGATATTCACGGCGGCGGACATGACTTAACGTTTCCCCATCATGAGTGTGAAATTGCGCAGACCGAATCTTACACAGGCGAGAAATTCGTCAATTACTGGATGCATAACGGCTACATTAACATTAACAATGAGAAAATGTCCAAGTCACTCGGCAACGGCATTAATGTAGTCGAACTCAGACAACGCACGAAACCGCAGGCCATCCGTTATTTCATGCTTTCGGGCCACTATCGCAGCCCTCTGAATTTCAGCGAGGAGAGCTTGAAACAGGCTGAAAACAGTGTGGAACGAATTTGGAATTCGTATGGGAATCTTCAGCATCGATATACCAATGCCGCAGCCATTCAAGCTGTTGACGGGACGTTTGATCATCCTGAAATTACGGCTAAGCTTGAAGAGATCCGATCCGATTTCTATACACGCATGAACGATGACTTTAGTACACCGGATGCGATTACAGCATTATTTAACCTGGTCGCGGAAACCAATCTGTACCTGCAACAAGGAGTGGTAGGAGAGCCAGTACTGCGGCGGATGCTGGATTTATTCCAAGAGTTCGATGCGGTATTGGGTATACTGGAACAAGAGATTCCGGCTTTGTTGGATGAAGAAATTGAACGTTTGCTAACCGAGCGGGTGGAAGCTCGTCAAGCCAAGAATTGGGCGCGTGCGGACGAAATTCGTGATATGCTGACGGAGAAAGGCATCCTGTTGGAAGATACGCCGCAAGGGATGCGTTGGAGAAGGAAATGAGTGAAGTAATTACGAATCAACCTATCTATTTTCCCCCTGCCAAAAGAGCAGATCTAATGAATCCGCTGGTATTAGCCTATATGGGCGACGCCGTCTATGAAACCTTCATACGACAATATGTCGTGTCCCAGCCGAATCACAGGCCCAATCATCTGCACAGGGAAGCCACAAAGTTTGTTTCCGCCAAGGCGCAGGCCAGGGCTTTGGATCGCATGCTACCTTTATTGACGGAAGAAGAGGTAGATATCATGAAGCGGGGCCGGAACGCCAAGTCCGGGAGCTCCCCGAAGAATACAGATATCCTGGTTTATCGTCACAGCACGGCCTTCGAGTGCTTATTGGGTTATCTGTACTATCAACAACGGTTCGATCGTCTGGATGAACTCATGCGCTTCACCTTAGAGAAATAACAAAGATAAATCAGGAGGCAGTTCACATGGAAGAAGAATATATCGCCGGGAAGCACTCCGTACTGGAGGCGCTCCGCTCCGGCCGGGGCATGAATAAATTATGGATCGCGGAAAACGCGCAGAAGCAGTTGACGCAACCGATACTCGCGGAAGCCAAGAAGGCGGGAGTCATAGTCCAGTACGTGGACAAGCGCAAGCTGGACCAGATGGCTGACGGCGTGCAGCATCAAGGCGTCATGGCTCAGGTGGCCGCTTATGAATACGCCGAAGTCGAGGATCTGCTCGCGGCGGCCAAGGCCAAGAACGAGGATCCGTTCCTGATCATCCTCGACGAGATTGAGGATCCGCATAACCTCGGATCCATCTTAAGAACCGCTGACTGCACCGGCGTTCACGGCGTCATCATACCCAAGCGGCGCTCGGTCGGCCTCACCGCTACGGTATCCAAGACGTCCGCCGGCGCCGTCGAATACGTGCCGGTTGCGCGAGTGACGAATATCGCGCAAACGATCGACCAGCTCAAGGAGCTGGGTGTGTGGATCGCGGGTACGGATGTTTCCGCGAAGGAAGATTTGTACCGCACCAACCTGAACATGCCGATCGCCATCGTCATTGGCAATGAGCAGAAGGGTGTGGGGCGGTTAATCAAGGAAAAGTGCGACTTCCTGCTTAAGCTGCCGATGTTCGGACAGATCAATTCCCTGAACGCTTCGGTTGCCGCCGGCGTGTTCATGTATGAGGCCGTTCGCCAGCGCCAAGCGGCAAAGTAATCGCCATGAGGGAGATGGAAGAGTACTTGGTGGTGGACGGCTACAACATGATCGGCTCCTGGCCGGAACTGATCAAGCAGAAACAAATCAGTCTCGAGTCCGCTAGGGACCGCCTGATTGAGATGCTGTCGGAGTATCAGTCGTTTACCGGAATGAAGGTGATCGTCGTATTTGACGCTTACCTCGTTCCGGGGACAGGTTCCGAGCTTACGCAGAGCAAGGTGGCCGTACAATTCACACGGGAGAAGGAAACGGCGGATGAAGTCATTGAGCGTCTTATGTCGGAATTAACCAAACGCCGAAGACAGATTTATGTGGCTACTTCCGATTGGATCGAACAACATGTTACCTTCGGTAAAGGCGCGCTTCGCTTGTCGGCGAGAGAACTGCTAAGCGATATTGAAGACAGTAAACGCGAAATTCATGTTCAACTGAAGGAGCAGCAAACCCATTCTTCGCGCAACACGCTGGATAATAAACTGAGCCGGGATATGAAGCTTCTGTTCGAACGATGGAGACGGCAATAAGCGGATGTAAGTCATTTGTAAATTTGACGAAAAGGTGTCAAAACCTGCGGATCCCTTATTGACGGTTCTAGGTTACATAATATATACTTGGGATATTCTTTTTTGAAAATATAGGAAATGCATAAGCGCACCTGATATGGAATTTGCCTTGCGGGCCGGAGGGATTGTTGGTGGTTATCGACCTCAAAGAACTGAGAATGTACGAATATGATCTCAAAACCGACGAAGACATTGTCGACATGGTCCGTGATGACAATAGCGAAGCGCTTGAGTACTTGATTAACAAGTACCGTAACTTTGTCCGTGCCAAGGCGCGTTCCTATTTCCTGATCGGGGCCGATCGCGAGGATATCGTGCAAGAAGGCATGATCGGACTGTACAAGTCTATCCGCGATTTCCGCGGGGACAAGCTGGCCTCCTTCAAAGCTTTTGCGGAATTGTGCATTACCCGGCAGATTATTACGGCAATCAAGACAGCCACCCGGCAGAAGCATATCCCCCTGAATTCCTACGTTTCTTTGGACAAGCCTATCTATGATGAGGACTCTGACCGAACTTTGCTTGACGTTATTTGCGGCTCCCGTGTAACGGACCCGGAAGAACTGATGATCAACAAGGAAGAGTTTAGCGGACTCGAAGATATGATGGGTGAAATTCTGAGCGACCTGGAACGTAAAGTGTTAATGCTGTACCTGGACGGAAGATCCTATCAAGAAATCGCGGTGGATTTGGACCGGCATGTGAAGTCGATCGATAACGCCCTGCAACGTGTGAAGCGTAAGCTTGAAAGGTATCTGGAAGTAAGGGAATTATAATACAATGTATCTGCTGAGAGGGCTCCGTTTGGGGCTTTTTTTGTTTGTGCGCAAGACAAGAATCCATTTCCCAGTTGAATCTCATTTGGTAGGAAGGGTATAGTAATAGAATGACTACTAGAGTTAAAGAGGGAATGTTGATATGAGTTACCGTAAATTTTTACTGATCTTTAGTGCTTTTACCGTGCTGTTCGCCTCAGGTGTAATGGCTGCTTTTTATACAGTGGACCCCTTGCAATATTACAGACAGGCGTCGGCCTATCCGCCACTGTACTCCTTTCAGGAACGATATCAGAATCCCGGTTTAGCCCGTAATTACGATTACGACACTATCATCCTGGGAACCTCCATGACGCAATGCTTCCGGCCGTCCCATGTGGATTCCATACTCGGTGGCAAGACACTGAAGCTGTCAATTGAAGGATCCTATTCCCAAGAACAGAATTTAATTGCCAATGTAGCTCTGAAGACAGGCAAGGTGAAGCGTGTCATCTGGGGATTGGATTATTTTGCGCTGAGGGAAGGTAAGGATATTGTTCGGGAGGATCAGGGACCTTTTCCTTATTTCTTATATGATGATAATCCGTTGAACGACTATAAATATTTGCTGAATGTAACAACGATGAAAATGTCCTGGGAAATCCTTAAAGGAGAGATGGAAGGGAATCGGCGGGTGAAAAACCTGGACCTTCTTAATAATTGGGACTACCAAGCGACTTACGGCGCGAAGCCGGTGATGGAGAATTACAAGAAAGCTCTGGAGTTGGAACCGGAACTGAGGATTGGCGAAGATACGTTTGAAGAAGTGAAGACGACGTTTGAGGAAAATGTTTATGATCTGGTCAAGGCGCATCCGGACGTGGAGTTTATATTCTTTTATCCTCCTTATTCTATTTTAAGGCAACAGGTGTGGCATGAGCTTAATCCGGACCGGTATCAGAATCAAGAGCTGACGAAAAAGTATATTGTGGATCGGTTCAGCGCCATGCCGAACGTGCAGGTTTATGATTTCCAGAGCGCTAAGGATGTTACGTTCAATCTAGCAAATTATAAAGATGTGTCTCATTATTCGGAAGAAATTAATGTGTGGATGTTAAAGAATTTCAAGACGCGCAAGTATTTGGCCCGACCTGATAATATTGAACAAACCCTTACGGCGTTGAATGAACAGGTAGAGGCATTGGATGTTTCGGTACTGGCGCAACAGACGGACGCACCTGTGAAACAATAGGATGGGCCGTTTAGCTTGCTAAAAATATGTATATAATGCTGGTAAATACAAGTAGCGCAGCGTCAATACAATATCCTTGACATGATATTTGCCTTGTGATAAAGTGTTTTAGGTAGCCCTAATTATGCGTACGAATTTTTAGGTTGAACATAAACGACTATATATAAGGTTGTCTGGGGAGGTGCACAGCATGCGGGTAATCATTACTTTAGCTTGTACGAACTGCAAACAAAGAAACTACGCAACGACAAAGAATAAGCGCAACAACCCCGACCGCATCGAGTTGAAGAAGTACTGCAAGTACTGTAACGAATCAACAGCTCATCGCGAAACGCGGTAGTAGTTCCTTTGGAGGTGTAGTATCGTGGCTTTCATCAGCAGAATGAAACAAAGCTTTGGAACATCATTTTCTTTTTTCACGGACAGCGTAGCTGAACTGAAGAAAGTGAAATGGCCTAGCCGCAAAGAACTGACAAGCTATACAATTGTTGTTGTGCTTACAGTGGTGTTTGTTACGATTTATTTCGCTATTCTTGACCTCGGTATTTCTGAACTGCTGCGTCTTGTATTTGAATGAAAGTAGATCCAAGGGTGGCTTGTTATGGAGATGGAGAAAAGATGGTATGTAGTTCATACCTATTCCGGGTATGAGAACAAAGTGAAAGCCAATTTAGAGAAGCGTGTCGAATCTATGAGTATGACCGACAAGATTTTCCGCGTGCTTGTTCCGATGGAAGAAGAGATTGTGAACAAGGACGGGAAGAAGAAGACCGTTATGCGTAAAGTATATCCGGGCTATGTCCTAGTAGAAATGATTCAGACAGATGATTCTTGGTACGTTGTGCGTAACACTCCAGGGGTTACCGGCTTCGTAGGGTCCACGGGTGCAGGCTCCAAGCCTACAGCTTTGCTTCCTGAAGAAGTTGAATCCATCCTCAAGCATATGGGTATGGAAGAGCCGAAGGCGAAGATTGACTTCGAACTGAAGGAGAACGTACGCGTGAAGGTTGGGCCTTTCGCGAACTTTGTCGGGTCTGTGGAAGAAATTCTCGTGGACAAGATGAAGTTGAAAGTGCATGTGAATATGTTCGGCAGAGAAACGCCGCTAGAATTGGATTTCACGCAAGTAGAGAAGATTTAATTCTTCTTGTTCTTGCTGTGTTTTTCATGAAGCGCGCGGAGACTCTGTGTGGCTTGTCTGCAAGTGGCAGGCCATGGTTTAGTGGGAGGGAAACATCCCGTTACACCACATTATGGCAAGGAGGTGTTTTACATGGCTAAAAAGGTTATCAAGATGGTGAAATTGCAGATTCCTGCAGGTAAAGCGAATCCAGCTCCTCCGGTAGGTCCGGCGTTGGGTCAAGCAGGTGTCAACATTATGGCTTTCTGTAAAGAGTTTAACGCTCGTACCGCAGATCAAGCAGGTCTTATTATTCCTGTTGTTATCACTGTATTCGAGGATCGTTCCTTTACATTCGAAACCAAGACTCCACCGGCTGCTGTATTGCTTCGTGTAGCTGCGGGAATCGCTAAAGGTTCCGGCGAACCGAACAAGAAGAAAGTCGCAACAGTGAAACGCGCGAAAGTTCGCGAAATCGCTGAACAGAAAATGCCTGACCTTAACGCAGCGTCCGTTGAAGCGGCAATGCTGATGGTTGAAGGTACTGCCCGTTCCATGGGTATCGTAGTCGAAGACTAGTCGTTTGTCTCGCGGCCTGCAATGCAGGCTTGCATAGTGGGAGGAATATCCGCTAATACCACAAAGGAGGAGAATATTTATGCCGAAACACGGAAAGAAATATGTAGAAGCAGCAAAGCTGATCGACAGCGAAGCGACTTACGAGTCTCTTGAAGCGATTGAGCTTGTTAAGAAAGCAGCGACTGCCAAGTTCGACGAGACCGTTGAAGTTGCAGTTCGTCTGGGCGTAGATCCAAGAAAACAAGACCAGGCTGTTCGTGGCGTAGTTGTATTGCCGCACGGAACTGGTAAGACTAAACGTGTCCTTGTTTTCGCGAAAGGTGAGAAAGCGAAAGAGGCGGAAGCTGCTGGAGCGGACTTCGTTGGCGATCAAGACCTGATCAACAAAATCCAACAAGGCTGGTTCGAGTTTGATGTCTGCGTAGCTACACCTGACATGATGGCTGAAGTCGGTAAACTGGGTCGTGTACTCGGTGGTAAAGGCCTAATGCCAAACCCTAAAGCTGGCACGGTAACTTTCGATGTAACCAAAGCGGTTCAGGAGATCAAAGCGGGTAAAATCGAATACCGTCTGGATAAAGCAGGACAAATCCACGCGCCAATCGGTAAAGTATCCTTCGATGCAGAGAAGTTGAACGAGAACTTCCGTACACTTGTTGAAGCATTGAACAGAGCTAAACCGGCTGCGGCGAAAGGCATCTACTTGAAGAACATTGCTGTTTCTTCGACAATGGGCCCGAGCGCACGCGTTAACGTACAATCTTTCAGATAAGATAAACTTAAGAGAAGTTATTGTTGGTTGTTAAAGATTGGCAATTGACTAACTCAAATGGTTGTGTTATTCTGATTTACGTTGTTGTTCTGATGTAACATAAACAGTTGAATATGCTAACCGTAGACAGTAGGTGCTTTAAAGCTTAATTTCCTACCGAGGTGTTGTGATATATTAGGTCGTTTTCTTCGTGAAAATTTAACCGAACTTCATGCCTTCGTAGATGTCTACGGAGGCTTTTTCTATGAAGTTTCGGTATGTACCTAGAAATTATAGGAGGTGGACAGTTTGGCAAATACCAAGATTATTGAACAGAAAGAATTACGTGTTGGTGAAGTGGCAACGAAATTGCGCGAGAGCAGTTGTACCGTTGTTGCGGATTACCGCGGATTGAATGTTTCCCAAATTACTGAGCTTCGTAAGCAGCTTCGTGAAGCGGGAATTGAATTCCAAGTGCTGAAGAATTCTTTAACTAGACGTGCTACGGCGCAAACCGAGTTGACAGAATTAGACGAACACCTTACGGGTCCTACGGCGATCGCTTTCTCTACTGGCGATTTGGTAGCCCCAGCGAAAATCCTAACGGCTTTCGCGAAGAAGAACGACGCTCTTAAAGTTAAAGGCGGCGTTGTGGAAGGTCGCGTAGTTGGCTACGATCAGATCAAAGCTCTAGCAGACCTGCCATCCAGAGACGGACTTCTTTCCATGTTGCTTAGCGTACTTCAAGCTCCGGTTCGCAACTTTGCCCTTGCGGTTAAAGCTGTATCCGAGAAGCAAGAAGCTTAATCTATTCACCCTTTTTCAACAAACAAATCTATTTAAAATAACGGAGGTATATCCATGAGTAACGAGCAAATCCTAGAAGCGATTAAAGGTATGACTATTCTTGAACTGAACGACCTGGTAAAAGCAATTGAAGAAGAATTCGGCGTAACAGCAGCAGCACCAGTAGCTGTGGGCGGCGGCGCAGCAGCAGCTGAAGTTGAAGAGCAATCCGAGTTTGACGTAATCCTTAACAACGCTGGCGCATCCAAAATCAACGTAATCAAAGCTGTTCGCGAACTTACAGGCCTTGGTCTGAAAGAAGCGAAAGACTTGGTTGATAACGCTCCTAAAGCAATCAAAGAAAAAGTTGGCAAAGAAGAAGCAGACGCGGTTAAAGCTAAGCTTGAAGAAGCCGGCGCATCCGTAGAAGTTAAATAATTTAGCTTTAATAACGTCCCCTTGAAGCTCACCCTTCAGGGGGACTTTTTTCACACGCAAGAAGACCTGGGTTGACATTCTTTCGAGTTACTATGGAGGTTCATTAATGTCGGAACACTATTATACGAATAAACCTTCTACCGTTCACAAGCGACATACGATTGAACAAGAGCTCGTGGGCCGCAAGTTTACATTCGTGACGGATAGCGGTGTTTTCTCCAAAACAGGTGTCGATTATGGTAGCAAAGTGCTGATTCAGCATATGTCCATTCCTGAGCATGCTGAAGTGCTGGATGTAGGTTGCGGATACGGTCCAATCGGATTAGCGGCAGCAACGCTTGCATCTGCAGGCCGGGTCACCATGGTGGACATTAATGAGCGTGCCGTGGAACTCGCTAAAGAAAATGCGACACGCAACGGGATCTCAAATGTAGACATTATGCAAAGCGATGCGCTTGAAAGTCTGCAAGGCAGAACTTTCGACATCATTCTGACCAATCCGCCAATTCGCGCCGGTAAAGACGTGGTACACTCGATCTTCGAGCAATCTGCGAATCATCTGAAGCCCGGAGG
The DNA here is from genome assembly GCF_001644605.1 of Paenibacillus swuensis. Classification (NCBI taxonomy): domain Bacteria; kingdom Bacillati; phylum Bacillota; class Bacilli; order Caryophanales; family Paenibacillaceae; genus Paenibacillus; species Paenibacillus swuensis. Next base: position 2,592,440 of record NZ_CP011388.1, read on the forward strand.
TCAGCTGTGGGTTGTCATCCAGAAGAAGCAAGGCGCCCCGTCAGCCTTATCGAAACTGGAGGATTTATTCTCTAATGTAGAGGAGAAAGCTAAGGACAAGGGATATCGCATTTTTTGCGCAAAAAAAGCAGATTGAGTTGGAATTGACTTCAAATTCTGCTTGTGTTATCATTATAAAATGTCAGTATTGGGATGGTCTCATTTTTCTTTAGTTTGCTAAAATGTCAAGTTCTTTTTTATCATTTTTATGAATAAAAAATCGAGCGTTGACGTATAATGTTTAAATTTTGCGGCAAATCTACAAGAAGTGGGATCATAGGCAACAGCTAGAATAACATTTTTGGGAGCAGAAAACTCTTTGGGAGCAATTTTGTTAGGATTGCTTTACTAAGGGCTTTCTTTTATGTCTTTCTGTTTCCGAAATCGGGTATGAAAGTAGACATGAGGGGTGAGTTTAAGTTGGCAGGTCAACTTGTTCAATTAGGAAGACGCACTCGGAGAAGTTATGCCAGAATCGAAGAAGTGCTAGAAGTTCCGAACCTGATCGAAATCCAACAGAAATCCTATGAGTGGTTTCTGGAAGAGGGATTGCGAGAGATGTTTCAAGATATTTCTCCGATTCAGGATTTCACAGGCAACCTGGTTCTGGAGTTTATTGACTACAGTCTGGGCGAACCGAAGTATTCTGTCGATGAGTCCAAGGAACGAGACGTAACCTATGCGGCACCGCTGCGTGTTAAAGTGCGTCTAATCAATAAGGAAACCGGCGAAGTCAAGGAACAAGAAGTGTTCATGGGTGACTTCCCGCTGATGACCGATACGGGTACCTTTATTATTAACGGTGCGGAACGGGTTATCGTCAGCCAGCTGGTTCGCTCTCCTAGCGTCTATTTTAGCACAAAAGTCGACAAGAATGGGAAGAAAACATATACAGCTACCGTTATCCCTAACCGCGGTGCTTGGTTGGAGCTGGAGACCGATGCGAAGGATATTATCTATGTCCGTATTGATCGCACAAGAAAGATTCCGGTCACAGTTCTGTTAAGAGCATTGGGTTTTGGTACGGATGCAGAAATTATCGAATTGCTCGGTGAAGACGAGTATATTCGGAATACGCTGGATAAGGATAGCACGGATTCTACCGAAAAAGCATTAATCGAGATTTACGAGCGTCTTCGCCCGGGCGAACCTCCTACACTGGATAATGCGAGAAGCTTATTGGTCGCGCGTTTCTTTGATCCGAAGCGTTATGATCTTGCGAATGTCGGTAGATATAAGATAAACAAAAAACTACACATTAAAAACAGATTGTTTAATCAACGTCTTGCTGAGACGCTGGTAGACCCGGAAACAGGCGAGATTATCGCTGAAGCCGGTCAAATGATCGATCGTCGTCTACTAGACGAGATTCTGCCTAGTTTGGAGAAGAACGTAGGTTTCAGAGAGCACCGCATAGCTGCGGGCGTTCAAGATGCGGACAGCATTCCTCTTCAAACGATCAGTGTATTTGCACCGGATGAAGATGGTCGTGTAATCAAGATTATCTCGAACGGTATTATCGATAAGAGCATCAAGAACATTACATCATCCGATATTATCGCTTCGATTAACTATTTCATGAATCTGTTGCATGGCATCGGCAGCACGGATGATATTGACCATTTGGGCAATCGTCGTTTGCGTTCCGTCGGTGAACTCCTTCAGAATCAATTCCGTATCGGTTTATCCCGGATGGAACGTGTGGTTCGTGAGAGAATGTCCATTCAGGACGCTAATGTAATTACGCCTCAAGCGCTGATCAACATACGGCCCGTGATTGCGTCCATTAAAGAGTTCTTCGGAAGCTCCCAACTCTCGCAATTTATGGATCAAACGAATCCGCTGGCTGAACTTACGCACAAACGTCGTCTGTCCGCTCTCGGACCCGGCGGTTTGACTCGTGAGCGCGCGGGCTTTGAAGTTCGTGACGTCCATCACTCTCACTACGGCCGTATGTGCCCGATTGAGACTCCTGAGGGACCGAACATCGGTTTGATTAACTCCTTGTCCACCTTCGCTCGAATTAACGAGTATGGCTTCATTGAGGCGCCTTACCGTTGGGTTGATCCGAAGACAGGAAAGGTAACGGAACAGATTAGTTACCTGACAGCGGATGAAGAGGATAACTATGTTGTCGCACAAGCGAACGTACCGTTGGAAGCAGATGGAACTTTTGCTGAAGACATGGTTATTGTTCGTTACAATAAGCAAGCGGATAATATCTTGACGATGCCTCGTGAACGCGTGGATTACATGGACGTATCTCCGAAACAGGTTGTGTCGGTAGCGACGGCGCTCATTCCGTTCCTTGAGAACGATGACTCCAACCGCGCCTTGATGGGATCGAACATGCAACGTCAAGCGGTGCCGTTGCTCATACCTAAATCCCCGTTAGTGGGAACAGGTATGGAACATAAGTCGGCGAAAGATTCCGGCGTATGTATCGTGGCTAAGCATGACGGAATCATTGAGAAGGTTTCGGCGAATGAAATCTGGCTTCGTCGTCAGGAAATGGTAGACGGTAAACTTGTAAACGGCGATATCGTGAAGCACAAGCTTCATAAGTTTATGCGTTCCAACCAAGGTACCTGCATCAACCAACGCCCGATCTGCCATAAAGGCGAGATTATCAAGAAGGGTGACATCTTAGCGGACGGACCGTCCACCGAGATGGGTGAACTGGCGCTTGGACGCAACGTAGTTGTAGCGTTCATGACTTGGGAAGGTTACAACTATGAGGATGCGATCCTGCTTAGTGAGAAGCTTGTGAAAGAGGATGTTTACACCTCCATTCACATTGAAGAATACGAGTCCGAAGCGCGGGATACGAAGCTTGGACCAGAAGAGATCACACGCGATATTCCGAACGTCGGTGAAGACGCGTTGAAGAATCTGGATGAGCGCGGAATTATCCGTGTCGGCGCTGAAATCGCAGCCGGCGATATCCTGGTAGGTAAAGTAACGCCGAAGGGTGTTACGGAACTGACCGCGGAAGAGCGCCTATTACACGCCATCTTCGGGGAGAAAGCACGCGAAGTGCGTGACACCTCCTTGCGCGTACCTCACGGAACCGACGGAATCGTCGTTGACGTGAAAGTATTTACCCGTGAGAACGGGGACGAGCTGCCGCCGGGTGTGAACCAGCTGGTTCGCGCATACATCGCGCAGAAGCGTAAAATTTCCGAAGGTGACAAGATGGCCGGACGTCACGGAAACAAGGGTGTTATCGCCCGCATCTTGCCTGAAGAAGATATGCCGTTCCTGCCGGACGGAACGCCTGTTGAAGTTGTTCTGAACCCATTGGGCGTACCTTCCCGTATGAATATCGGACAGGTGCTTGAAGTTCACTTAGGCATGGCTGCCAAAGCATTGGGAATTTACACAGCTTCGCCGGTATTTGACGGCGCGCGTGAGTATGATGTTTTCGACGCCATGGAAGAAGCAGGCATGCAGCGTAACGGTAAGACTGTACTATACGACGGACGGACAGGCGATACGTTTGAACGTGAAGTTACCGTCGGTGTCATGTACATGATTAAACTGGCGCACATGGTTGATGACAAGATCCATGCCCGTTCCACAGGTCCTTACTCTCTCGTTACGCAACAGCCACTGGGCGGTAAAGCTCAATTCGGCGGACAGCGTTTCGGTGAGATGGAAGTTTGGGCACTCGAGGCATACGGAGCCGCTTATACGCTTCAAGAAATCCTTACCGTGAAGTCTGATGATGTGGTCGGCCGTGTGAAAACGTACGAGTCCATCGTCAAAGGCGAGAATGTTCCGGAGCCAGGTGTTCCTGAATCGTTCAAGGTATTGATTAAGGAGCTGCAGAGCTTGGGTATGGATGTCAAGATTCTCACCAAGAATGAAGAAGAAATCGAAATGAAAGAACTCGATGATGAAGATGATACGACCAGCGATAAGCTGAACCTCAACCTTGAGGGTGCGGAAGCCGGCGTGGAATAATACCGAAGTCCGGGGCAACCCGGACTGCCGGTCTTTTCATTGAGATGAAACTTTCATAATAGTCGATAACATACAGTTCGGGCAAAATCATTAGCACATTCAAGAGGAGGGTTGCTCCTTGATGGACGTAAACAACTTCGAATTTATGAAAATTGGTCTGGCATCGCCTGACAAAATTCGTTCTTGGTCCCGCGGAGAAGTAAAGAAGCCGGAAACGATCAACTACAGAACATTGAAGCCAGAGAAAGAAGGGCTGTTCTGTGAGAAAATCTTCGGGCCTACGAAGGACTGGGAGTGCCATTGCGGCAAATACAAGCGTGTACGTTATAAAGGTGTCGTCTGTGATCGCTGCGGCGTTGAAGTAACGCGCGCCAAAGTGCGTCGTGAGCGTATGGGTCATATTGAATTGGCTGCGCCTGTATCTCATATCTGGTATTTCAAAGGGATCCCGAGCAGAATGGGTCTCGCTCTGGATATGTCGCCAAGATCGCTGGAAGAGATTATTTACTTCGCATCTTATGTTGTAACCGATCCAGGAGATACACCTCTGGAGAAAAAGCAGCTTCTGTCCGAGAAAGAATATCGCAGTTACCGTGAGAAGTATGGCTATGGATTCCAAGCCGGCATGGGCGCCGAAGCGGTGAAGAAGCTTCTTCAGGATATTGAGGTCGACAAAGAACTTGAATTCTTGAAAGAGGAACTTCGCACAGCCCAAGGCCAACGCCGTAACCGTGCGATTAAGCGTTTGGAAGTCATTGAAGCCTTCCGTAACTCCGGGAATTTCCCGGATTGGATGATTCTCGACGTGTTGCCGGTCATTCCTCCTGAGCTGCGTCCGATGGTTCAGCTAGACGGCGGACGTTTCGCAACGTCTGACCTTAATGACCTTTATCGTCGTGTGATCAACCGTAATAATCGCTTGAAGCGTTTGCTCGACCTCGGCGCGCCGGATATTATCGTGCAGAACGAGAAACGTATGCTTCAAGAAGCGGTTGACGCTTTGATTGACAACGGTCGTCGCGGACGTCCGGTAACGGGTCCGGGTAACAGACCTTTGAAATCGCTCAGCCACATGCTGAAAGGTAAACAAGGCCGTTTCCGTCAGAACTTGCTGGGTAAACGGGTTGACTACTCCGGTCGTTCCGTTATCGTTGTTGGTCCTAGCTTGAAGATGTACCAATGCGGTCTTCCTAAAGAGATGGCACTAGAGTTATTCAAGCCTTTCGTTATGAAAGAATTGGTCAACAAAGGCATCGCGCACAACATCAAGAGCGCGAAGCGCAAAGTAGAACGCGTTTCCCCTGAAGTGTGGGACGTTCTTGAAGAAGTAATCAAGGAGCATCCGGTTCTTCTGAACCGCGCACCTACATTGCATAGATTAGGTATTCAGGCGTTTGAACCGATCCTGGTTGAAGGACGCGCCATCAAGCTGCATCCGCTCGTCTGTACCGCCTACAACGCGGATTTCGACGGTGACCAAATGGCTGTTCACGTACCTTTGTCCGCGGAAGCTCAAGCTGAAGCCCGTATTCTGATGCTTGCCTCCGGCAACATTCTGAATCCGAAGGACGGTAAACCGGTTGTAACCCCATCTCAGGATATGGTACTTGGTATCTTCTATCTGACGATGGACAATCCGGAAGCTGCCGGCTCAGGCATGATTTTCCGTAATGTTAACGAAGCCGTTTCCGCTTACCAACGCGGTACCGCATCGTTGCATGCTCGTGTTGCGATTCCGGTCAGAGCTCTGAACAAAGAATCTTTCACCGACAAGCAACAAGATGCAATGATCGTCACAACGATCGGTAAAATTATCTTTAACGAGATATTCCCGACGCATTTCCCTTATATTAACGAGCCAAGTAAGAACAACTTGATTAACGGAACGCCGGATGTATACTTCATCCACGAGAAGGGCGTAAACGTTCGCGAATATATTATGGGTCTTCCGGTTGTCGGCGGCGTCGGCAAGGATTATGTGGGTAATGTGATTGCGGAATGTTTCCGTATTTACCATACAACACAGACTTCCGTCATTCTCGACAAGATCAAACAACTTGGTTTCACGTACTCGACTAAAGCGGGAATCACGGTTGCCGTATCGGACGTTATCGTACCGAAGGAGAAAGACGAGATTCTTCAGGAGTCCGAAGGTAAGGTTAAAGTCGTTATGAATCAGTACCGTCGCGGTCTGATCACGAACGAAGAGCGTTATGACCGCGTTATCGCGATCTGGAGTAAGACCAAGGATGAGATTACAGAAGTATTGCTTAAATCCATGGATCGCTTTAACTCGATCATGATGATGGTTGATTCCAAGGCGCGGGGTAACAAATCGCAGATTACCCAATTGGGCGGTATGCGTGGTCTGATGGCCAACCCATCCGGTCGTATTATCGAGTTACCGATTAAGTCCAACTTCCGTGAAGGTCTGACGGTTTTGGAATACTTTATCTCTACGCATGGTGCCCGTAAAGGTTTGGCCGATACAGCCCTGCGTACGGCGGATTCAGGTTACCTGACTCGTCGTCTGGTAGATGTGGCCCAAGACGTTATCGTCCGTGAAGAGGATTGCGGTACGGATAAAGGCTTCAGTGTCAGCAAAATTCAAGACGGTAAAGAAGTCATTGAGGATCTGTTCGACCGGATTGAAGGACGTTATTCCTTCGAGACGATTCGTCATCCGCAAACTGGCGAAGTTATCGTGAACCGCAACGACCTCATCGATTCCAACAAAGCCGATGAAATTATCGCTGCAGGCGTAACGAAGCTTTCCATTCGTTCCGTATTGAGCTGCCGCGCGCGACATGGTGTCTGCAAAACTTGTTACGGACGTAACCTGGCTACTGGTAAACACGTTGAGATTGGTGAAGCGGTTGGTATTATCGCAGCGCAATCCATCGGTGAGCCGGGAACCCAGCTGACGATGCGTACGTTCCATACCGGCGGTGTAGCCGGAGACGATATCACGCAAGGTTTGCCGCGTATCCAAGAGTTGTTCGAGGCGCGTAATCCTAAAGGTCAAGCGATCATCACGGAGTTTGACGGTGTTGTTAAAGAAATCCGTGAAGCGAAAGACCGCCGTGAGATTGAAATCATTGGTGAAGCCGAATCCAAAGTATACGCTGTTACCTACGGTTCCCGTATTCGCGTAAGCGAAGGGCAACAAGTGGAAGCAGGAGATGAACTTACGGACGGTTCCATCGATCCGAAAGAAATGCTGCGTATTAAAGGCATCCGCGGCGTTCAGAACTATATTCTTCAAGAAGTACAGCGCGTTTATCGAAACCAGGGTGTTGAGATCAACGACAAGCATATTGAAGTTATGGTTCGCCAGATGTTGCGCAAGATCCGTGTCATTGATTCCGGTAACACTAAACTTCTGCCGGGCTCCTTTACCGACATTCATGAGTATGAGGAAGCGAACAGAGAAGTGCTGCTTAACGGAGAAGAGCCTGCCGTGGCTAAACCGGTATTGCTCGGTATCACCAAGGCTTCCCTGGAGACCGACTCCTTCCTGTCTGCGGCTTCCTTCCAAGAGACAACAAGAGTTCTTACGGATGCGGCAATCAAGGGCAAGGTGGATCAACTTCTCGGCTTGAAAGAGAATGTTATTATCGGTAAGCTGATTCCTGCGGGTACGGGTATGCACCGTTACCGCAATATTAAATTGGCTGATCCGGCCGGCGAAGAGTTGGAATCCGTGGATCCGGAATTAGAAACCGTTACTGTAGAATAGATTTTACTCACTTGCTCATATGTAGAGTCCGGGCCGAGTTTACATTCTTGGTCCGGATTCTGTATGGTAAGTATTACTTTAAGATTAGAGGATAACAATTAGGTAAAGTCCTTGACACCTTATAGTTGAAATGATAATATATCGAAGTGTGCCTAACAGGTTCTCTTCTGTACTTTGGAGGATGTAGCTTTTTATGTCTTATGAAAAAGTAATACAGAACAGCCGAATCAGCATTGGCACGAAACAGACAATCAGAATGGTGGAGCTTGGTCTTGCCACTGAAGTCTTTGTTGCGAAAGATGCAGATCCTAGGATTACGATAAAAGCAATTAATCTCTGCAAGAAGCACGGGGTTAAGGTGACGCAAGTGGATACGATGAAAGCACTCGGTAAAGCTTGCGGTATTGAAGTAGGTGCCGCTATGGCGGCAGCAGTGAATGAATAACCAAATTAGTGTTTTTGTCTGGCGTCAGGTTTGAGAGGATATATCTTCTCGGGCTTCATGACGCTGGCAAAAACTTTTCATTTGCTTATTTATGAACCGCCTGGGTCTGTGGGCTTAATGAACTTTTGGTATAATTTGAGGAAGGAGGTGGCGAAATGCCAACTATTAACCAACTAGTACGCAAAGGCAGAAAGGCTAAAGTAGTAAAGTCTAAATCTCCTGCGCTACAAAAAGGATTTAACGCTCTAAAACGTGAGGGTACTGAAATCAGCGCTCCACAGAAACGCGGTGTTTGCACTCGTGTAGGTACTATGACTCCGAAGAAACCGAACTCGGCTCTTCGTAAATATGCCCGTGTACGTTTAACAAACCGTGTAGAGGTGACTGCTTACATTGGTGGTATCGGTCATAACCTTCAAGAGCATAGCGTTGTATTGATCCGCGGAGGCCGTGTTAAAGATCTTCCGGGTGTACGTTACCACATCGTTCGCGGTGCATTGGATACTGCAGGCGTTAACAACCGTATGCAAGCTAGATCCAAATACGGAACGAAGCGTCCTAAAGTTAAGAAGTCTTAATCGTTTTACAGCAATGTGAAACTGAAATTATGAAATGAATTCATTTTTTGAGAAAGGGGGATAACAACTATGCCACGTAAAGGTCCCGTTACTAAAAGAGACGTATTACCGGATCCGATATACAACAGCAAGCTGGTTACCCGTCTAGTCAACCGTGTTATGATCGACGGTAAGAGAGGTGTCGCTCAAACAATTTTGTATGATGCGTTCAACCTGATTCAAGAGCGTACTGGTAAAGAACCGATGGAGGTTTTTGAAAGTGCGATTAAGAACATCATGCCAGTTCTTGAAGTTAAAGCACGCCGTGTAGGTGGAGCTAACTATCAAGTGCCTATCGAAGTTAAGCCTGAGCGCCGTACTTCCCTAGGTTTGCGTTGGTTGGTAAACTACTCCCGCAACCGCGGCGAGAAAACCATGGAAGAGCGTCTAGCTGCTGAAATCATTGATGCATCCAATAACACTGGAGCATCCGTGAAGAAGCGTGAAGATACGCACAAGATGGCTGAAGCCAACAAAGCGTTCGCTCACTACCGTTGGTAGGATAAGATTACAGAATCGTATCGGTTTACGCCTTTACGTTTCTGATACTTATATTTCTTAAAGTGTTAATTTGAAAGGAGACATAATCATGGCTAGAGAGTTCTCCTTGAAAGATACACGTAATATCGGGATCATGGCTCATATTGATGCTGGTAAGACTACTACCACAGAGCGGATCTTGTTCTACACTGGTCGTACGCATAAGATTGGCGAGGTGCACGAAGGTGCAGCTACCATGGACTGGATGGAGCAAGAACAGGAGCGCGGAATCACGATCACGTCCGCTGCGACTACCGCTGCTTGGAAGGGTCACCGCATCAATATCATTGATACCCCGGGACACGTTGACTTCACAGTTGAAGTTGAACGTTCCCTTCGTGTATTGGACGGGGCTGTAGGTGTATTCAGTGCCAAAGAAGGCGTTGAGCCTCAATCCGAAACCGTTTGGAGACAAGCGGACCGTTACGGCGTTCCCCGGATCGCATACGTAAACAAGATGGACATCATCGGTGCTGACTTCTTGGCAGTTATCGATCAAATGCGCGACAAACTGGGTGCAAACGCAGTTGCTATTCAATTGCCGATCGGCGCTGAAGATCAATTCAAAGGCGTTATTGACATCGTTGAAGAGAAAGCGTATATCTACAAAGACGATCTTGGTAAAGATGCAGAAGAAGTTGAAATCCCTGCTGAATACAAAGATAAAGTTGCAGAACTTCGTCTTGAACTGATTGAGCGCGTTGCTGAGTTGGATGAAGAATTGACAATGAAATACCTTGAAGGCGAAGAATTCACAATTGCTGAAATCAAATCCGCTCTTCGTAAAGGTGTAGTAGAAGTTAAGATCTTCCCAGTTATCGCGGGCTCTTCATACCGTAACAAAGGTGTTCAACCCATGTTGGATGCTGTTATTGATTACCTGCCGGCTCCCATCGATGTACCTGATATTAAAGGTCTTCTGGAAGACGGTTCCGAAGAAGTTCGTAAATCTTCCGACGATCAACCGTTCTCCGCGTTGGCGTTCAAGATTATGACGGATCCTTTCGTAGGTAAACTAACATTCTTCCGTGTATATTCCGGTGTTCTAAACTCTGGTTCTTATGTGCTTAACGCAACTAAGGGCAAGCGTGAAAGAATCGGTCGTATTCTTCAAATGCATGCGAACAGCCGTCAAGAAATTTCCGTCGTATACGCTGGAGATATCGCGTCTGCCGTAGGTTTGAAAGATACAACTACAGGAGACACACTGTGTGACGAGAAAAACCCGATTATCTTGGAGTCCATGAACTTCCCAGAGCCGGTAATTTCCGTTGCGATCGAGCCTAAAACTAAAGCTGACCAAGATAAGATGGGTGTAGCTCTGTCCAAGCTTTCTGAAGAAGATCCTACGTTCCGCGCTCACACGGACGAAGAAACGAATCAAACAATTATCTCCGGTATGGGTGAGCTTCACCTTGAGATCATCGTTGACCGTATGTTCCGTGAGTTTAAAGTGGAAACAAACGTAGGTAAGCCTCAGGTTGCTTACAGAGAAACGTTCCGTCAGGCAGCTAAAGTTGAAGGTAAGTTCGTTCGTCAATCCGGTGGCCGTGGTCAATACGGACATTGTTGGGTTGAGTTCGAGCCTCTTGAACCAGGCAGCGGCTTTATCTTTGAAAGCAAAATCGTCGGTGGTTCGGTTCCTAAAGAATTCGTCGGTCCTGTTCAAGCGGGTATCGAAGAATCCATGAAGAACGGTGTTATCGCTGGCTTCCCATTGGTTGATATTAAAGCAACTATGGTTGACGGATCTTATCATGATGTCGATTCCTCCGAGATGGCGTTTAAAGTTGCTGGCTCCATGGCGCTTAAAGCTGCTAAAGAGAAATGTAACCCTTGCCTTCTTGAGCCGATCATGAAAGTTGAAGTTACTGTACCTGAAGAATACATGGGCGATGTAATGGGAATGTTGAACTCCCGTCGCGGACGTATCGAAGGTATGGATGCTCGCCATGGCGCGCAAATCATTCGTGCTAAGGTGCCTTTATCCGAAATGTTTGGATATTCCACAACACTTCGTTCAGGTACACAAGGCCGTGGTGTATTCTCCATGGAAATCTCTCACTACGAAGAAGTGCCTCGTAACATCGCGGAAGAAATCATCGCGAAAAACAAAGGCGCATAGAAACGGTTTTGCATCCTGCCTCGTGCAGGTAGTATAATCGATTCATATAGAGTCCGCGCTCAAGCGGTATTCGTAAGAACCGGACTCACCCATATTACAAATTATTAAGGAGGCTTTTTCAAAATGGCAAAAGCTAAATTTGAACGTAACAAACCGCACGTTAACATCGGTACGATCGGTCACGTCGATCATGGTAAAACTACTCTTACAGCTGCAATCACTACTGTTCTTTCCAAAAGATACGGTGGCGCGGCAGTAGCCTTCGACCAAATCGATAAAGCTCCAGAAGAGCGCGAGCGCGGTATCACAATCTCCACAGCTCACGTTGAATATGAAACTCCTAACCGTCACTATGCACACGTTGACTGCCCAGGCCATGCCGACTATGTTAAAAACATGATCACAGGCGCAGCTCAAATGGACGGCGCGATCCTGGTTTGTTCCGCAGCTGACGGCCCAATGCCGCAAACTCGTGAGCACATCCTTCTTTCCCGCCAAGTAGGCGTACCTTACATCGTTGTATTCCTAAACAAATGCGACATGGTTGAAGACGAAGAGCTTCTAGAACTAGTTGAGATGGAAGTTCGCGACCTTCTTAGCGAGTATGAGTTCCCAGGCGACGACACTCCGATCATCCGTGGTTCCGCTCGTGAAGCACTTGCTAATCCAGAAGGCGAATGGGCTGACAAAATCATCGAGTTGTTTGAGCAAGTTGACACTTACATCCCAACTCCAGAACGCGACACTGACAAGCCTTTCCTTATGCCTGTCGAGGACGTATTCTCCATCACAGGTCGTGGTACAGTTGCTACAGGCCGTGTAGAGCGTGGTGTGGTTAAGGTTTCTGACGAAATCGAAATCGTAGGTATCGCTGAAGAAACTCGTAAATGTATCGTTACTGGTGTTGAGATGTTCCGTAAACTTCTTGACTCCGCTCAAGCGGGCGACAACATCGGAGCATTGCTTCGTGGTGTAGATCGTAATGATATCCAACGTGGACAAGTATTGGCTAAACCGGGTTCCGTTAAGCCACACACAAACTTCACAGCTCAAATTTACGTTCTGACTAAAGAAGAGGGTGGCCGTCATAAGCCTTTCTTCACAGGTTACCGTCCACAGTTCTACTTCCGTACAACTGACGTAACAGGTGTTATCTCCCTTCCAGAAGGTACTGAAATGGTTATGCCAGGCGACAACATCACAGTAACGGTTGAGCTAATTAACCCAATCGCTATTGAAGATGGTACTCGTTTCGCGATTCGCGAAGGCGGACGTACAGTTGGCGCGGGTGCGGTTGCATCCATCCAAAAGTAATTTAAACTTCATTTGAAGTTATTGAAGAGCTCTTGTCCTAACGGACTGGAGCTTTTCTTTTATATAGAAGAAACAGTGATATTTTGAGTCAAATCGGCTTGAAAAGGCCTTCTATGAAAATCCCAAGAAATATATAAACATTTTACTTGCAATGTGCCTAGGAATTATATATAATATTGACTGTTGGTCTGTGACGTTGCGATGATGTGAGAGGTTACCGACACACCCGGCTCCTTTGCCATGGCGGTGCTGCAGGAAAATTTTCACGGAGTATGTCCGATAATAAATTGGGCGATAGAAGGAGGGACTTATATGGCAAAGCAAAAGATTCGTATTCGCTTGAAAGCATACGATCACAGAATTCTTGATCAATCCGCAGAGAAAATTGTAGAAACAGCAAAACGTTCCGGTGCAGGTGTTTCCGGGCCGATTCCGCTTCCTACTGAGAAGCAAATCATTACTATTCTACGTGCGGTTCACAAATACAAGGATTCTCGTGAGCAATTCGAACAACGCACACACAAGCGTTTGATCGACATTGTTAATCCAACACCACAAACTGTGGATGCATTGATGCGTTTGGATCTACCATCCGGCGTAGACATCGAAATCAAACTTTAATCGGTTGACTTTGATTGTATACATGAACATTCTAACTACTAAGTGATAGAGGAAAAGAGGTGTCAACATGACAAAGGGTATCTTAGGGAAGAAGCTGGGGATGACTCAAGTTTTTACTCCTGAAGGTTTAGTAATTCCGGTAACTGTAATTGAAGCTGGTCCATGCGTAGTTCTTCAAAAGAAAGACCTGGAGAATGACGGATACGAAGCGGTTCAATTAGGTTTCTCCGATAAGAAAGCAAACAAAGCTATTAAGCCAGAGTTGGGCCATGCGAAGAAAGCTGGTACAACACCTAAGCGCTACATTCGCGAATTCCGCGGAATCAACCTTGCAGATTATGAAATTGGCCAAGAGGTTAAAGCTGATCTGTTTGAAGTTGGCGAATATGTTGACGTTACTGGTACTTCCAAAGGTAAAGGCTTTGCCGGCGTTATCAAACGTTGGAACCAAAGCACGGGCCCAATGTCTCACGGTTCCCGTTACCACCGCGGTCCAGGTTCCATGGGTTCCATCCAAGCTAACCGTGTACCGAAAGGTAAACGCCTGCCAGGACACATGGGTTCCGAAACCATTACGATCCAAAACCTCGAAGTTGTTAAAATTGACGCTGAGCGCAACGTAATCCTTGTTAAGGGTTCGATCCCAGGTCCGAAAAACAGCTACGTGAACGTTAAAACTACAACGAAAAACTAAGAACGAAAGAAAGGAGGATTCCTAAATGCCGAAAGTAACGCTTTTTAATGTAAGTGGTAAAGAGGTTGGCGACATCGAGCTTGCCGATTCCGTCTTCGGAATTACACCGAACACTTATGTACTTCATGACGCGGTAGTTTCTCAACAAGCTTCCCTGCGCCGTGGTACACACAAAACTAAAGGTCGCTCCGAAGTACGCGGAGGCGGACGTAAACCTTGGAAACAAAAAGGTACTGGTCGCGCCCGTCAAGGTAGCATCCGTGCTCCTCAATGGAAAGGCGGCGGTATCGTTTTCGGACCGACACCTCGCAGCTACGGCTTCAAACTTCCTAAAAAAGTTCGCCGTCTTGCGATTAAATCCGCATTGTCTTCGAAAGTGATCGACAACGAGATCATCGTATTAGATCAACTGACAATGAACGCGCCGAAAACTAAAGAATTCACTGCGATTCTTAACAACCTGAATGTTGCTCGTAAAGCATTGGTAGTTACAGCTACTTATGAAGACAATGTTGCATTGTCCGCACGTAACATCCCTGGTATTAAGTTTGTAACAGCTGAAGGAATCAACGTCCTGGATGTATTGGTTTATGACAAACTAATCATCACTAAGGACGCAGTAGCGAAGGTAGAGGAGGTGCTTGCGTAATGAAAAATCCTCGTGATATTATCAAGCGCCCTGTAATTACGGAACGCACAAGCGAAATGATGAACGACAGAAAATATGTCTTCGAAGTTGAAATGCGTGCAAACAAAACCGAAATCAAACTGGCGATCGAGTCGATCTTCAAAGTGAAGGTTACAGATGTTAACACACTGAGAATGGCTGCGAAACCTAAGAGATACGGTAAATATTCCGGTTACACTTCCGAATGGAAGAAAGCGATCGTAACACTGAGCGAAGACAGCAAAGCTCTAGAATTCTTCGAGACTGTATAATAAATTCTTAAAGTAAGGAGGGAATCCACGTGCCAATTAAAAAGTATAAACCGACATCGCCAGCTCGTCGCGCTATGTCCGTGTCCACTTTTGAAGAAATTACAACAAGCACACCCGAGAAATCGTTGCTTGCGCCGTTAAGCAAAAAAGCCGGCCGTAACAACATGGGTAAAATTACAGTTCGTCACCAAGGCGGCGGACACAAACGTAAATACCGTATCATCGACTTCAAGCGTACTAAAGATGGAATTCCAGGCCGCGTTGCTACAGTTGAGTACGATCCAAACCGTACTTCTAACATCGCCCTGATCCACTACGCTGACGGTGAGAAGAGATATATCCTTGCTCCTAAGGGTCTTAAAGTAGGCGACGAAGTAATGTCCGGACCTACAGCTGATATCAAAATCGGTAACTGCCTAGCAATGGAGAACATTCCCGTCGGTACAGTTATCCACAACATCGAGTTGAAGCCAGGCAAAGGCGGCCAATTGGTTCGCGCTGCAGGTACTGAAGCTCAACTTCTTGGTAAAGAAGAAAAGTACGTAACAGTTCGTCTGACTTCCGGCGAAGTTCGTAAAATCCTTAAAGTTTGCCGCGCTACGATCGGATCTGTCGGTAACGAAGATCACGAGCTAGTGAAAATCGGTAAAGCTGGTCGCTCCCGCTGGTTGGGTCAACGTCCAGAAGTCCGCGGTGTTGTCATGAACCCTAACGATCACCCACACGGTGGTGGTGAAGGCCGTGCTCCAATCGGTCGTAAATCTCCTATGTCTCCATGGGGTAAACCGACACTTGGTTACAAAACACGTAAAAAAGGCAAATCTTCTGATAAATACATCGTTCGTCGTCGCACGAAATAAGGAACACCTGATCGGTAATCGATTAGGAATCGTTGTTTGAAGGGAGGACAAAATATGGGACGCAGTCTTAAAAAAGGACCTTTCATCGACGCTTACTTGCTGAAAAAAGTTGAAGTTATGAACGAAGCCAGCAAGAAAGCCGTTATCAAAACATGGTCTCGTCGTTCGACGATTTTCCCTCAGTTTGTCGGTAACACTTTCGGTGTTTACGACGGCCGCAAGCACGTGCCGGTTTATGTAACTGAGGATATGGTAGGACACAAACTAGGTGAATTCGCACCTACTCGTACGTACAAAGGTCATGATGATGATCGCAAGACAGGCAAGAGATAATAAACGTAACTTCTTATATGTTTGAGAGGAGGTAATACAATGCAAGCTAAAGCAAACGCGAATTACGTTCGAATTGCTCCTCGTAAAGTTCAGCTCGTTATCGACTTGATCAGAGGTAAGGCAGTAGGTGAAGCGATCGCAATCCTTCGTCATACACCTAAATCCGCTTCGCCTGTAGTTGAAAAGATTCTAAATTCCGCAATCGCGAACGCAGAACACAACTACAACCTGGATACTAGCAAATTGGTCGTTAGCCAAGCATATGTAAACCATGGTCCGATTATGAAGAGATTCCGCCCTCGTGCGATGGGTCGTGCAAGTGCGATACACAAAAGAACAAGCCACATTACATTAGTGGTATCCGAGAAATAAGGAGGGAAAACGTGTGGGTCAAAAAGTAAATCCCGTCGGATTACGCGTAGGTATTATCCGTGACTGGGAATCCAAATGGTACGCTGGTAAAGACTTCGGCACTCTGTTGCTTGAAGATGTTAAAATCCGTGAGTACTTAAAGAATAAGCTGAAAGACTCAGCTGTATCTCATATCGAAATCGAACGTGCGGCTAACCGCGTTAACGTAACGATTCATACTGCTAAGCCAGGTATGGTAATTGGTAAAGGTGGATCTGAAGTTGAAGCGATCCGTACTCATATCACTACTATGTCCGGTGGCAAGAAAGTGCATATCAACATCGCTGAGATTAAATCTCCTGATCTGGATGCCATTCTTGTAGCTGAAAGCATTGCACAACAACTGGAGCGTCGCGTTTCCTTCCGTCGTGCGTTGAAACAAGCGATTCAAAGATCTATGCGTTCTGGCGCAAAAGGAATTAAAACTGCGGTTAGCGGTCGTCTGGGCGGCGCTGAGATTGCTCGTAGCGAAGGCTACAGCGAAGGAACAGTTCCACTTCATACACTTCGTGCGGATATCGACTACGGTACTGCTGAAGCTCACACAACATACGGACGTATCGGTGTGAAAGTATGGATCTATCGTGGAGAAGTTCTTCCGGCTGCCAAGAAAAAGGCTGTCCTACCGGAAGGAGGTAACTAATCATGTTAGTACCTAAACGGGTTAAACACCGCAAAGAGATGCGCGGTAACATGAAAGGTCGCGCTAAAGGCGGAACTGAGATTAACTTCGGTGAATACGGTTTGCAAGCTACTGAGCCGGCATGGATTACGAACAGACAAATCGAAGCTGCACGTATCGCAATGACACGTTACATCAAACGTGGCGGTAAAGTGTGGATCAAAATCTTCCCTTCGAAGCCAATTACACAGAAGCCTCTTGAAGTACGGATGGGTTCCGGTAAAGGTAACGTTGAGAAATGGGTTGCCGTTGTTAAACCAGGTAAAATCCTGTTTGAACTTGCCGGTGTACCTGAAGATATCGCTCGCGAAGCTATGCGTCTTGCTTCTCACAAACTTCCGATCAAGACTAAGTTTGTGAAACGTGAAGGATTGGGTGGTGAAGCAAATGAAGGCTAGTGAATTTCGCAACCTAACCACTGCTGAGATTGAACAAAAGATTACCGGATTTAAAGAAGAGCTCTTTAACCTCCGTTTTCAACTGGCTACTGGCCAACTGGATAACCCGACTCAAATCCGTGATTTGCGCAAAGAAATTGCTCGCGCCAAAACGGTATTACGTGAGAGAGAACTTGGGATTAGTTAAGTACAACTAAATTCAGAGAGGAGGCTGTTCAATGAGCGAAGATCGCAATCAAAGAAAATTGCAGGTCGGTAAAGTAGTCAGCGATAAAATGGATAAAACCATTACAGTTGCTGTTGAAACATACAAGATGCATGATCTTTACCACAAGCGCATTAAATACACGAAAAAATTTAAAGCACATGATGAGCTGAACGAAGCCAAAATCGGCGACACAGTGAAAATCATGGAAACTCGTCCGTTGTCCAAAGACAAGCGCTGGAGACTTGTTGAAGTGACGGAGAAAGCCGTTATTATCTAAACGGAACGAAACAATCCCGGAAGGAGGGAACTTGAATGATTCAACCATTTACACGCTTAAGCGTTGCTGACAACTCTGGTGCTAAACAATTGATGTGTATCCGCGTACTGGGTGGTACCGGCCGTCGTGTTGGTCACATCGGCGATTTGATCATCTGCTCCGTTAAACAAGCAACACCAGGCGGCGTTGTCAAAAAAGGTGATGTTGTTAAAGCAGTTATCGTTCGCACTAAACGCGACACAAGACGTAAAGACGGTTCCTACATCAGCTTCGACGAGAATGCGGCGGTTATCGTGAAAGACGATAAGAGCCCACGCGGAACTCGGATCTTCGGACCTGTTGCTCGTGAACTTCGTGATAAAGACTTCATGAAAATCGTATCTCTTGCTCCTGAGGTTATCTAAGAAGGAAGTTTGCAGGCGCAAACTTATAGGAGGTGTATTGAATGCCAAAAACTAAGAAAAGACTGGAAGACCATAACAACAAACTTCACGTGAAGAAGGATGACACGGTTATGGTGATTACAGGTAAAGATAAAGGTAAGAAGGGCCGTATCATCGCTGCTTTCCCTCGTGAAAACCGTGTATTGGTTGAAGGAATCAACATGGTGAAGAAGCATGCGAAGCCTTCCCAACAGAATCCGCAAGGCGGGATCTTGAATCAAGAAGCTCCAATTCACGTTTCGAACGTGATGCTGCTTGATCCGAAGAGCGGCCAGCCAACTAGAATCGGATATAAAGTTCTGGACAACGGTAAAAAAGTACGGGTTGCTAAAAAATCAGGCGAAGTCATTAACTAATCGTCTTAACAGAAAGGAGGCACACTTAACGTGACTGCAAGATTAAAAGATCGTTATCTGAATGAAATCACTCCTGCTTTAATGCAGAAGTTCACTTACTCTACAGTAATGCAAGTTCCTAAGATCGAGAAAGTCGTTATCAATATGGGTATCGGCGAAGCGGTTTCGAACTCCAAGGTTCTTGACGTAGCGGTAGAAGAGCTTAAACTGATTGCTGGCCAAAAGCCTGTTATCACAAAAGCTAAGAAATCCATCGCGGGTTTCAAACTTCGTGAGAACATGCCGATCGGTGCTAAAGTTACCCTTCGCGGTGAGCGTATGTACTACTTCTTGGACAAATTGTTCAACGTAGCATTGCCACGCGTACGTGACTTCCGCGGTATTTCCGCTAAAGCTTTCGACGGTCGCGGTAACTACACACTGGGCCTTAAAGAGCAATTGATCTTCCCGGAAATCGAGTACGATAAAGTCGATAAAGTACGCGGTATGGATATCGTTATCGTAACGACGGCCAAGACTGATGAGGAAGCTCGTGAGTTATTGATTCAAATGGGAATGCCGTTTACGAAATAAAAATTTCTGTGAAGCAGGCATTTGCTTTCGAAGCAACCTTGCTTCGCTAACTCAGGAGGTGTCAACCTAAGTGGCAAAAACTTCGATGAAAATTAAGCAACAACGTGCTCCGAAGTTCAAAGTACAGGCTTACACTCGCTGTGAGCGCTGCGGTCGTCCGCACTCCGTACTGCAAAAGTTCAAGATTTGCCGGATTTGTTTCCGCGAATTAGCATACAAAGGCCAGATTCCTGGCGTAAGAAAAGCAAGTTGGTAATCAACCCATTTTCGGGAAGGAGGTTCGCTACAATATGGTAATGTCAGATCCAGTTGCAGATATGCTTACACGCATTCGTAACGCAAACGTTGTTCGTCACGAAACAGTTGAATTGCCTGCTTCCAAGCAGAAGAAGGAAATCGCTGAGATCCTGAAGCGTGAGGGATTTATCCGTGACGCTGAATATATTGAAGACAACAAACAAGGGATTATCCGTATCTTCTTGAAATACGGCCCTAACAATGAGCGTGTTATCACCGGATTGAAGAGAATCAGCAAACCAGGTCTTCGCGTTTACACGAAAAGCACGGAAGTGCCTCGCGTACTAGGCGGATTGGGAATTGCAATCATCTCCACATCCAAAGGTGTTATGACCGACAAAGAAGCTCGTCAAACTAAAGCAGGCGGAGAAGTTATCTGCTACGTATGGTAATATAATTTTTAACGAATGGAGGTGCACGAATGTCTCGTATTGGTCGCAAACCGATTACAGTGCCTAACGGCGTTACTGTAACACTTGAAGATACAAACATCACGGTTAAAGGTCCTAAAGGAACGCTTAGCCGCGAATTACACAAAGATATGAAAGTGACTGTGGAAGACAACAACGTCGTTGTTGAACGCCCGTCTGATCATAAACTTCACCGTTCCCTACACGGAACTACTCGCAGCGTTATCAATAACATGGTGGCTGGAGTTTCCGAAGGATTCACGAAAAACCTTGAGCTTGTCGGCGTTGGATACAGAGCTAACAAGACTGGTGATAAAGTGGTTCTGAATGTAGGCTACTCTCACCCGGTTGAAATCACACCGGAATCCGGTATTGAATTCGAAGTTCCTGTTAACACGAAGATTATCGTTAAAGGAATCGATAAAGAACTGGTCGGCGCAACTGCTGCGAAAATTCGTTCCGTGCGCGAGCCTGAGCCTTACAAAGGTAAAGGTATCAAGTACGAAGGTGAACGTATTATCCGCAAAGAAGGTAAAGCCGGTAAGAAAAAATAAGATCGCTTAACGTGATCTTTCATGTATAAGCCCTCGGGGCTGCAACTGACTGGAAAGGAGTGACCATCAGGATGATTACAAAAGCTGATAAAAATAAGGCCCGTCTGAAAAGACACCTTCGCGTACGTAAGAAAATCCAAGGGACTACAGAGCGTCCTCGGTTGAACATCTACCGTTCTTCCAAACACATGTATGCTCAAATCATTGACGATGTTAGAGGTGTTACTATCGCTTCTGCATCTACTGTGGATAAAGAAGTTGACATTTCCAACGGAGGAAATGTTGAAGCGGCTCGTCAAGTTGGCGCATTAATCGCGAAACGTGCGAAGGATGCCGGTCTGGATCGTGTAGTTTTCGATCGCGGCGGATACTTGTACCACGGACGTGTTCAAGCTTTGGCAGACGCTGCTCGCGAAGCAGGTCTTGAATTCTAATCAATAAATAAGGAGGTAAACGACTTGCGTGTAGATCCTAATACTTTAGAACTGACTGAAAAAGTAGTTAACATTAACCGCGTAGCTAAAGTAGTTAAAGGCGGACGCCGTTTCAGCTTCAGCGCACTAGTAGTAGTGGGCGACGGCAACGGTTGGGTTGGTGCCGGTATCGGCAAAGCTGGCGAAGTGCCAGACGCCATCCGTAAAGGTATTGAAGATGCGAAGAAGAACTTGATTCATGTTCCTCTCGTAAAAACAACAATCCCACATCTTGTGACTGGTAAATTCGGAGCTGGTAGAGTATTATTAAAACCGGCATCCCAAGGTACTGGAGTAATCGCTGGAGGACCGGTTCGTGCGGTGCTTGAGCTTGCAGGTGTAGGCGATATTCTAACAAAATCTCTGGGCTCTTCGAACTCCATGAACATGGTGAACGCGACACTGGAAGGCTTATCTCGCCTGAAAAAAGCCGAAGAAGTTGCGAAACTTCGCGGTAAAACAGTGCAAGAGCTACTAAGTTAGGAGGGGAAACAATGGCCAAGCAATTACAAATTACCCTCGTTCGCAGTCTGATCGGTCGTCCGGAAACACAACGCGCCACTGTCAATACTCTTGGCTTGCGCAAAGTGAACCAAACTGTAGTTCACAACGATAACCCAGCCATTCGCGGTATGGTTAATCATGTGACTCACCTATTAA
The DNA here is from genome assembly GCF_001644605.1 of Paenibacillus swuensis. NCBI lineage: Bacteria > Bacillati > Bacillota > Bacilli > Caryophanales > Paenibacillaceae > Paenibacillus > Paenibacillus swuensis. Next base: position 2,614,414 of record NZ_CP011388.1, read on the forward strand.
AAGTTACAGAAATCGAAGGCTAGAAATTATAGCGGAGCACAAAACTAGAGGAGGTGCAACGATGAAATTACACGAGTTACAACCTGCTCCTGGTTCCCGCCATCCGAAGAAACGCATTGGTCGCGGTATCGGTAGCGGTACAGGTAAAACGGCAGCTCGCGGACACAAAGGACAAAACGCTCGTTCAGGCGGTGGCGTTCGTCCAGGCTTCGAAGGTGGTCAAAACCCACTTTATCGTCGTCTGCCAAAGCGCGGTTTCACGAACTTCAATCGCAAGGAATACGCCTTGGTTAACATTGAAGATCTGAACAGCTTTGCGGCGGGTACTGAAGTTACTCCGGAGCTTCTTAAAGAATCCGGTATTGTGAAGAACTCTAAGAGCGGAATTAAAATCTTGGGTAACGGCGAAGTTACTGTACAGCTTACAGTTAAAGCTAACAAGTTCTCTCAATCTGCGGTAGACAAAATCCAAGCTGCCGGTGGTAAAACCGAGGTGATCTAATGTTGAAGACCATATCGAACATATGGAAAGTAGAAGATCTGAGAAGAAGAATTATTTTCACACTGCTCATACTGATCATCTATAGAATCGGATCTTTTATTCCGGTACCTAACATTAACACAGATGTACTAACAGGTCTGGATCAACAGAACAATGTGTTTGGTCTTCTGAACACATTCTCCGGCGGTGCATTGGCCAACTTCTCCATCTTCGCGATGGGAATTATGCCATACATCACAGCATCCATTATCGTGCAACTCTTGTCGATGGATGTGGTTCCCCGCTTTACCCAATGGTCTAAAGAAGGGGAAGTCGGACGCCGTAAATTGGCTCAGATCACACGTTATGGTACAATCGTGTTGGGTCTGATTCAAGCCTATGGTTTGGCCATCGGGTTCAACAGACTTTACAATCTCGATATGGTTAGAGATGCAAGCTTCACGACTTACTTGATCATCGCGATCGTGCTAACGGCGGGAACGGCATTTCTGATGTGGTTGGGTGAGCAAATTACGGAGAATGGTATCGGTAACGGTATTTCTGTAATCATCTTCGCGGGTATCGTTGCAGGTATCCCGACGGCCATCCGCCAAATTTATCAAACGCAATTCATGGATGCAGGCGATTTACTGTTCCTGAACATTGTTAAGGTAGTAATCCTCCTAATTCTGATGGTTGCGGTTATTGTCGGTGTAATCTTTGTCCAACAGGGCATTCGAAAAATACCAGTACAATACGCGAAGCGCGTTGTTGGACGCAAAATGTACGGTGGCCAATCCACTCACATTCCGCTGAAAGTTAACGCTGCTGGGGTAATCCCGGTTATCTTCGCATCATCTTTACTTCTTTTCCCGATTACGATTTCTCAGTTCTGGGCTCAATCATCCGTGTCTGTGTGGATCTCGAATAACTTGATGTACACAAAACCGCTTGGTATGGTGCTCTACGTTCTGTTGATTATCGGATTTACATTCTTCTACACATTCGTGCAGATTAATCCTGTGCAGATGGCAGACCAAATGAAGAAGAACGGCGGATACATTCCGGGCATTCGTCCTGGTAAAATGACATCCACCTACCTGACGCGTGTAATGACTCGCATTACACTGGCAGGCGCCATCTTCCTGGCGGTCATCTCCATATTACCGACAATTGCCGGTAATATCGCGAAGTTGCCGAGTGCTGTAGCTATCGGCGGAACATCGATTCTTATCGTCATCGGGGTTGCCCTAGAAACGATGAAGCAGATCGAAAGCCAACTGATTAAACGTCACTACAAAGGTTTTATCAATAAATAGCAATAGGTTCTGACGTCATCCAATGCGATCATCGTCGGCACCTATTGTGCTGTTGTAACGCTCAATACCCTGTTCGTTTCAACTTGAAACGATGTAGTCCTTACAAGATAAGTTATCTTACGCCACTTAGGTTGCGTAGGGAACTTGCGGGAGGAAACTTAAGATGAACATCATTTTCATGGGACCTCCCGGTGCAGGTAAGGGAACACAAGCCGAGCGTATTGTATCCGAGTTTAAGATTCCCCACATCTCTACCGGAGATGCATTCCGCGCAGCCATGAAACAAGGCACGGCAATGGGGGTCAAGGCTAAGGAGTACGTCGATCAAGGTTTGTTGGTCCCGGATGACATTACGATAGGGATCGTAAAAGAAAGACTTCAAGAAGCGGATTGCGCCTCAGGTTTCCTACTTGATGGTTTTCCAAGAACATTGGAACAAGCCGCTGCACTTGACGACATCCTAACCGGCATGGAGCGCAAGCTGGATCATGTGATCAACCTTCGGGTAGACCGTGACCTGTTACTGGCCCGTCTTACGGGCAGACGCATATGCAAATCATGCGGCGCAACTTACCATGTAATCTTCAACCCTCCGCACCGGGAACATCTTTGCGACAAATGCTCTGGGGAACTCTACCAACGTTCCGATGATACGGAAGAAAAGGTTGGTACCAGACTTGATGAGTATATAAACAAAACAGCTCCGTTGCTTGCATATTACGAACAGAAGCATTTGCTTCGCGAAGTAAACGGCGAGCAAGAAATTGATGCGGTAACTTCTGAAATCAACTCCGTGCTAAGAGGTCAAGCTTAATGATTATTTGTAAGTCCGACTATGAGTTGAGCTTGATGAGGGAAGCCGGGCGGATTGTCGCTGACACGCATCGTCTTATGCGAGATTCGGTTAAACCGGGGGTAACAACTCTTGAGTTAGATCAGATCGCAGAAAGATACATTCGCAGTCAGGGCGCAGTTCCATCTTTCAAGGGGTACAATGATTTCTCGGGAAGCATTTGCGCATCCGTCAACGATGAATTAGTGCATGGCATACCAGGCCGGCGCATACTGAACGAAGGCGACATTATCAGCATCGATATTGGGGCTCAATATCAAGGCTATCATGGCGATTCTGCATGGACTTATCCGGTAGGAGAGATTTCGGAAACAGCTAAGAAACTTCTTGAAGTGACTGAGCGCTCCCTCTATGCCGGATTGGAACAAGCGAAGCCGGATGTACGCTTGCATACGATCTCGAACGCGATTCAACGGGTGATAGAAGAAGAAGGCTTTTCCGTCGTTAAAGAGTATGTCGGTCATGGAATTGGTGCAGACTTGCATGAAGAACCCCAAATTCCGAATTACGGCATGCCGGATCGCGGTCCTCGCTTGAAACCGGGGATGGTGCTTGCTATCGAACCGATGGTAAACGTCGGCGAACGTTTTGTGAAGACGCTGCAGGATGATTGGACCGTAGTAACGGTTGACGGATCCTTGTGCGCTCATTTCGAACATACGATTGCCATTACGCAGGACGGTTATGAAATCTTAACGAAAAGCAGAGCGTAGGTGATGAGCGTGATTGAAGCAAAGAAACCTGAGCTCGGACAGATTGTTAAGATTCTGAAAGGTCGTGACGACGGCAAGATTGCTGTCATCATCGGAATCGTGGACGGACGGTTTGTATCTATAGCCGACGGGGATAAGCGTAAATTCGATCAGCCCAAGAAGAAGAACCTTCTTCACCTTGAACTGCAAGAATGGATCAGCTCCGAGGTTGTAGACAGTATTCGGGAAAGCGGCCGAGTGACCAATGGGAAGCTGCGGTACGCTGTCTCGAAATTCATTGAAGCATCGCAAAGCAATGCTTGATTCGAGAGGAGAGTTGTACATTGGCTAAAGAAGATGTGATTGAAGTAGAAGGTACGGTACTCGAGCCACTGCCGAACGCTATGTTTAAGGTAGAGCTGGAGAACGGCCATCAAATTCTTGCCCACGTATCCGGGAAGCTTAGAATGCATTTCATTCGTATTTTGACCGGCGATAAAGTAGTCATTCAATTGTCACCATACGATCTGACTAGAGGACGTATTACGTACCGTAAGTAAGTTTAACTAAGTGAGCTTACCTGTTGCTGTGTCATGCAGAACTGAAGCTAAGCTTACGAAGTCGGATTTGCTAAAGCAAATCTCTTAGGAGGTAATCCAAATGAAAGTTAGACCATCGGTTAAACCGATTTGCGAAAAATGCAAAGTCATTCGCCGTAAAGGGAATGTAATGGTAATCTGTGAAAATCCGAAACACAAACAAAAACAAGGTTAATAGGAGGTGTAGTTTAGAATGGCTCGTATAGCTGGTGTTGACTTACCTCGTGACAAGCGTGTTGAAATTGCGCTGACGTACATTTTCGGGATTGGCAAAACAACTTCCCAAAATATTCTGGCTAGCACTGGAATCAGCAAAGAAACTCGCGTTCGCGACTTGACAGAAGACGAAGTGAGCAAACTTCGTGAAGAAATCGACAAGAATGTTAAAGTGGAAGGCGACCTTCGCCGTGAAATTTCCCTAAACATCAAACGTCTGATCGAAATCGGATCTTACCGTGGCCTTCGTCACCGCCGCAGCTTGCCTGTTCGCGGTCAACGTACGAAAACAAACGCACGTACGCGCAAAGGTCCTCGTCGTACTGTAGCTAACAAAAAGAAATAAGAAGGGGGGATAACTAAAAATGGCTAAAGCGAAAAAAGTAGTACGTACCAAACGCCGTGATCGCAAGAATATCGAGTCTGGAGTAGCACACATTCGTTCTACTTTCAACAACACGATCGTAACGATCACAGATCCGCATGGTAATGCAATTTCCTGGTCTACTGCGGGTAACATGGGTTTCAAAGGTTCCCGTAAGAGCACTCCGTTCGCAGCGCAAATGGCAGCTGAAACAGCAGCTAAAGCAGCAATGGAGCACGGATTGAAATCCGTCGAAGTTATGGTTAAAGGTCCTGGTGCAGGTCGTGAAGCTGCAATCCGTTCCCTTCAAGCCGCTGGTCTTGAAGTTAACCTGATTAAAGACGTAACCCCAATTCCTCATAACGGATGCCGCCCACCAAAACGTCGTCGTGTCTAGTTTCCTGGACATTGTGGTATAAATATCTTTAACTTGTGAATAATGAATGAAAGAGATAGGCATACTACATGATTTAACCGATTTGGTTTAATAGAGGTCGACGTTTTGAAGGAGGGTTATTTTAATGATTGAAATCGAAAAGCCGAAAATAGAAACCGTAGCAGTAAACGAAGACGGAACGTACGGACGGTTCGTGATTGAACCGTTGGAGCGTGGCTACGGCACGACATTGGGGAATTCCCTGCGCCGTATCCTCCTGTCTTCCCTGCCTGGCGCAGCGGTAACCTCGGTTCAAATCGACGGAGTACTTCATGAGTTCTCCACGATTCCCGGTGTTAAGGAAGACGTTACGGAAATTATTCTAAACCTCAAAGGGCTATCGTTGAAAATTCATTCCGACGAGGATAAGGTGCTCGAAATCGATGCAGACGGCGAAGGCAACGTAGTTGCCGGAGATATCCGCGCGGACAGCGATGTCGAGATCCTGAACCCGGACCTTCATATTGCGACCTTGTCTTCGGATGCTAGATTGCATATGCGCGTCTTCGCTAACCGCGGACGCGGCTATGTGCAAGCTGACCGGAATAAGAAGGAAGAGCAGTTGATCGGAGTCGTTCCGGTAGATTCTGTCTACACGCCGATTACCCGCGTCAATTACAGCATCGAAAACACTCGTGTAGGTCAAGTTACCAACTATGACAAACTAACCCTCGAAGTGTGGACAGATGGCAGCATCCGTCCAGAAGAAGCTGTAAGTCTCGGAGCCAAGATCCTGACAGAGCACTTGATGCTGTTCGTTGGTCTGACCGACGAAGCTAAAGATGCTGAAATCATGGTCGAAAAAGAAGAGGACAAAAAAGAAAAAGTGCTTGAAATGACAATTGAAGAGTTGGACCTAAGCGTTCGTTCTTACAACTGTCTCAAGCGCGCCGGCATCAATACCGTTCAAGAGCTGATCACGAAAACCGAAGAAGACATGATGAAAGTCCGCAACTTGGGACGCAAGTCTTTGGAAGAAGTTCAAGAGAAGCTGGAAGAGCTGGGCTTGGGCCTAAGAATGGAAGACTAATAGACTCAAGCTACAGTAGATACTGCAGTACTTTACGAAGGAGGGGAAACACATGGCATACCAAAAGTTAGGTCGTGACGCAAGCGCACGTAAAGCTTTATTCCGTGACTTGGTAACCGACTTATTTATACATGAACGTATTCAAACGACTGAAGCGAAAGCTAAAGAAGTTCGTTCTATTGCTGAAAGACTAATTACTCTTGCTAAACGTGGTGACCTTCATGCTCGCCGTCAAGTGGCAGCATTCGTTCGTCGTGAGCAAGTAACTGGAGATCAAGATGCGATCCAGAAGCTGTTCGACGAATTGGCACCTCGCTACGCGGAACGTCCAGGCGGATACACTCGTATTCTTAAGCTAGGACCTCGCCGCGGAGACGCAGCTCCTATGGTTTACTTGGAATTAGTAGACCGTACCTAATGGATTAAATGGGGAAAGGGTGGACAGAATCTTCGGATTCTGATGAAGCCCTTTTTTTGTTGAACGGAAACAGCGTGGCTTTAAGGCGGAGGACAAGCATGAGAAACCTGTGTATGGTGGTTAGTTATGACGGTACGAAGTATTTCGGATTTCAAACCCAGCCGGACGGAAACACAATCCAGGATCGAATCGAAGAGTCTATTTTCCGGTTAACGGGGGAAAAGCTCAAGATTACGGCCTCGGGTCGGACGGATGCCGGCGTGCATGCCAGAGGGCAGGTTTTTAACTTTTACACGGAGTCCGTTATCCCCATTGAACGTTGGTGTCTTGCGCTGAATAACCGACTGCCGGATGACATTGTGATTCTGAGAGCTACCGAGGTGTCAGAAGCGTTTCATTCTAGGCGCACCGCCAAGAAGAAAACGTACTGTTACACCATAAATGCCAATAGGTATCCGGATGTGTTTCATCAGCATTTGCAATTCCATCATCCGACCCGATTGAATGTGGAAGAAATGCAGGACTCATTAAAGCATCTGGTAGGAGAGCACGACTTTACTTCCTTTGCCTCCCGTAAATCAACGAAGGAATCCCATGTTCGAACCATCTATGAGGCAAGGCTCGTACATGAAGTGGATCACACTTCTTACCTAAGCGATCAATTGGGCATTCTAAAGCTCTACGTTACAGGTAACGGGTTTCTACACAATATGGTGCGCATTATCGTCGGTACCTTATTGAAGGTCGGAGAAGGCAAATGGAGCAGTCACGACATGTTACGGATACTAGAAGGTAAAGACCGTTCATTGGCTGGACCGACGGCCGTCGCCCAAGGTTTAATGCTGTGGGAAGTATTTTATGAAGAGATATAGGTCGTCTATTTATATTTTTAATAATATGGGCAAATGACTTGCATCTCAGGGTCTGATATAGTAATATATAACTTGGCGTTTCTTAATGGCTATCCCACAGCCCCGATTAAGAAAAGGCCACAAAACAGCTTTAAATGCATAACTTGTAAGACAACTGCAACATCTCAATATGACTATAACAATGAACGATAAATTCGGAATACCCCATCTACAAGGAGGATGAAACATGCGTACCACATTTATGGCTAAGCCTAACGAAGTTGAACGCAAATGGTACATCATCGATGCTACCGGCAAGACGCTTGGACGTCTGGCAAGTGAAGCTGCAAGCTTAATCCGCGGCAAACACAAACCCCAATTTACACCTCACGTTGACACTGGTGACTTTGTAGTTGTCATCAACGCTGAGAAAATTCACCTGACGGGTAAGAAGCTTCAGAACAAGATGTACTACCGTCACTCCATGTACCCAGGCGGATTGAAAGTTACTTCCGCTGCGGACGTATTGAACTCTGCTAAGTCTGAGCGTGTTGTTGAATCCGCAATTCACGGTATGCTTCCTAAGAATCGCCTTGGTGATAAGATGAAGCTTAAATTGAAAGTATATGCAGGTTCGGAACATCCGCACCAAGCCCAAAACCCTGAAGTGTACGAACTTCGCGGCTAAATAATAAGGAGGTCTGTATCGTGGCACAAGTACAATACTATGGCACAGGTCGTCGTAAACATTCGGTAGCGCGCGTTCGCTTAGTACCGGGTGAAGGACGAATCTTGGTCAACAAACGTGATCTGAATGAATATTTCGGTCTTGAAACTTTAAAATTAATCGTGAAACAACCTTTGGCTCTTACAGAAACTGTTGGCAAATACGATGTTCTCGTTAACACTCACGGTGGCGGTATGTCCGGTCAAGCCGGCGCGATCCGTCATGGCATTTCCCGTGCGTTGCTTAAAGCTGATCCTGAATTCCGTCCTTCTCTGAAGAAAGCTGGATTCTTGACTCGTGATCCTCGTATGAAAGAGCGTAAGAAATACGGCTTGAAAGCCGCTCGTCGCGCTCCACAGTTCTCCAAACGTTAAGAACTCAAGAAACCTTTTCTGTCTTGTGCAGAAGAGGTTTTTTTTTGCGCTATATTCACGTCCAAGCCTGTCAACGAATACCTATAAAAAGGACAAATCAATTCTACTAAAGACATTGACATTAGCCCCCTAACATTTATAATAAAATTAACATTAATCCTTATAAGCTTACTAGGAATTAAAGACGGAGGTATATGAAGATGAACTTGTTAGAGAAAGAAGCTTTAATACATGATGCCGCTGAGCTTCTGGAAACGGCTTCTCCCGAAGCTATTATAGAATGGGCTGTAGACAAATTTCCGAATATTACATTTGCCTGCAGTTTTGGCGCAGAGGATGTAGTGTTAGTTGATATGTTACAAAAGGTCAGTCCGAAATCGGATATTTTCTATCTGGACACGGATTTTCATTTTACGGAAACATATGAAGTTCGTGACCGTCTTGCCGAGAAGTACGGAATCAACTTCGTGCGTGTTGCGCCGCTGTTGACGCCTGAAGAGCAAGCTCTGAAGCACGGGGAGGAGCTCTGGACATCCGCTCCGAACGAATGCTGTAATATCCGCAAAGTGGAGCCGCTGACGCGAATCCTGGGCCAGTATGACGCTTGGATCACAGGGATACGCCGTGATCAGGCGCCGACAAGAGCGAACGCGAAGAAAGTCGAGTATGACTATAAGTTCGGATTGGTAAAGTTCAACCCGATCGCGAACTGGACTACAGACGACGTTTGGAATTATATTCGTACGAACGACATTATTTACAACACACTACATGATAACCATTATCCTAGCATCGGCTGCCACTACTGCACTCGTCAGGTCATGCCGGGAGAAGATCCGCGCGCCGGACGCTGGGCGGGTAATGACAAGACGGAATGCGGATTGCATAAATAAACTCACTTTAATTAGCCTATATTCAGCTACCGAACCGATAACGGAAGGGGAAACACAATGACTGCCATATTGCCTCATGGAGGAACATTAATTAACCGCATCGCCGAAGGACAAGAACGCGACGAACTTCTGGAACTGGTACCTACGCTTAAGTCCATATCTGTGAATACCTGGACGATCTCTGATTTGGATCTCATTGGGGTAGGCGCGTTTTCACCACTAACCGGTTTTATGAACGAAGATGATTATAGATCCGTGGTGGACCATATGCGGTTGGCAAACGGCGCGGTCTGGAGTATTCCAATTACATTGGCCGTGGAAGAGACTGTTGCGGCGGGAATTGCTCAAGGAGAGCGAGTTGCATTGATCGGGGATGAAGACGGAATTGCTTACGCCCTCCTGAATGTAGAAAGCATTTATAAAGTCGATCAGAAGGACGAGGCTGTCAAAGTATATAAGACTAACGATGAAGCCCATCCAGGCGTCCAGAAGCTTCTATCGCGCCCCTCCACGTATGTCGGCGGGTCCGTTATAGTACTAAACCGCCCTCAGCCGAAAAAATTCGACGAATTCTACTTTAACCCTAGCCGGACAAGAGAAATCTTCGCGGAAAAAGGATGGAGAACGGTTGTAGGCTTTCAAACACGCAACCCGGTTCACCGCGCGCACGAATACATTCAGAAAAGCGCCATGGAGATCGTGGACGGATTGTTTCTTAATCCGCTTGTCGGCGAAACGAAATCCGATGATATCTCCGCTGACGTACGTATGCGCAGCTATCTGGTGCTGTTGGAAAACTATTATCCGGATGATCGTGTATTCCTGGGCGTATTCCCTGCTGCGATGCGTTATGCGGGACCTCGTGAAGCCATCTTCCATGCCATGGTACGCAAAAACTACGGATGCACGCATTTTATTGTGGGACGCGACCATGCGGGTGTAGGTGACTACTACGGCACGTATGAAGCCCAAGAAATCTTTAGCAACTTTACAGCCGATGAATTAGGCATCACGCCTCTTTTCTTTGAACATAGCTTCTTCTGCACCAAATGCGGAAATATGGCCTCCAGCAAAACTTGTCCTCATGATTCCGGAGATCATCTGCATCTGTCCGGAACCAAGGTAAGGGCACTCTTACGCGATGGTCAATGCCCGCCTGCCGAGTTCACCCGTGCTGAAGTCGCTCAAGTGCTGATTGAAGGCATGAATGAGCAACTGGCTTCCACGAACTCATAATACATTGTCCAACAGGCCTTAGGGCATGTCATATTCGTCCACCTCGTCCCATATGATGATAAAGATCATTTGGGAAAACGGGGGTGGACTTTTTTTATGAGCCGGCAAAGACGAAGTATCATCATTTTATTAAACAAGAAAAGACTCTCGAAATTGGCTCTGTTTATGATTCTTGCGATGGCGATGGTTATGGTTTTTACCTACAAGCTGCCCTCAACGAAAACGTGGACCTATTGGACATTACCGTTGTCGGGGAAAACCATCGCGATTGATGCAGGACATGGCGGACCGGACGGCGGCGCCAGCAGTAAACTGGGCGTGATCGAGAAAGAGATTAATTTAGCCATAGCTTTACAATTAAGAGATTATCTTCAGCAGGCAGGGGCTATCGTCATTATGACCCGTGAGGAAGACAAAGATCTGGCTGATGAGGGAACGAAAGGGTATAGCCGGCGTAAATCTGAGGATTTGTTAAAAAGAGCTCAATTTATTAAGAGCAACCAAGCCAACCTGATGGTCAGCATCCATATGAATGCGATTCCTTCCGATAAGTGGTCTGGAGCGCAGACTTTTTATTATGATAAACATCAAGATAATCAACTGCTCGCGGCATTAATACAGGATGAAATCAAGAATAATTTGCAGAATACGACCCGTCAGGTCAAAAAGGTGCCTCATGAAGTTTTTTTGCTTAAAGCCATGGATATTCCCGCAGCGTTGGTTGAGGTTGGATTCTTGTCAAATTTAAGGGAAGCGGAGCTATTGGCAGACGCGTCCTACCAAAAAAAGGTCGCCGCTTCGATTTACACGGGGATTCTTAGGTACTATTCAGGCGAGAAGCTAACTTTATAAGATTTGTGATATACTATTCAGGTAAATCACAACATTTTAAGAGGTGCGCGTATGATTGTTAAAGAGCAGGTATGGGAAGCTTTGAAGCATTTGGAAGATCCGGTGTACCGTCGAAATATAATGGAATTGCATCTCATTCGGGATGTTATGATTAAAGAAAATCGTGTATCTTTGACGGCTCTGTTGACCATTGATCACGAGAATCGCAGAGCGGAGTTACAGCAAGAAATTACTAAAGCCGTGAAAGCGATCGGCGCGGAAGAAGTACATATTCGATTCAGAGCTATATCAGAATACGAGCGAGGCGAAGTTGCCAAGCAGCTGGAGGATGCCCAAGCGGTAAGGGAGCAAGGCAAACCCAACAGCTCTGTGCTGGATCCTGAAGCAGGGGTAGAATTCATCGCTGTAGCCAGCGGTAAAGGCGGCGTGGGTAAGTCCACGGTAACGGTAAACCTTGCGGTTGCATTAGCACGACAGGGGAAGAAAGTCGGGATTATCGACGCAGATATTTATGGTTTCAGTGTGCCCGACATGATGGGAATTGAAACACGTCCGGTGTTGGATGGGGATCGGATTATTCCTGTAGAACGCTTCGGCGTAAAAGTTATTTCGATGGGTTTCTTTGTTGAGGACAACGCCCCTATAATTTGGCGAGGCCCCATGTTGGGCAAGATGCTCCGAAATTTCTTCGCTGAAGTCGAATGGGGCGATGTGGAGTATATACTGCTTGATTTGCCGCCGGGTACAGGGGATGTGGCGCTGGACGTTCACAGCATGATCCCGCAGAGCAAAGAAATCATCGTAACCACCCCGCATGCCACAGCAGCATTTGTTGCGGCGCGGGCTGGGGCGATGGCGCTAAGAACGGAACATGAAATTCTGGGCGTCGTGGAGAATATGGCGTATTATGAGTGCGGATCCTGCGGGACTAAAGAATATGTGTTTGGTCGCGGAGGCGGAGGTAAGCTAGCGGAGTCTCTTCATACGGAATTGCTTGCCCAAATCCCTTTAGGCGCTCCTGATAATCCGTTGACCGATCCCGAATTCGCGCCTTCCATCTATAAATCCGACACAGCCACAGGTCAGATATACGATCAGTTAGCGCAACGAATTATAAACTAAAAACATGAAGGACCGATCCCATTTGAGGGATCGGTCCTTTTTAAAGCCAATTATCCTCCGCTGCCCGAGCCGGATTCGCCCCCGCCGCCACCGCCGCCTTCTTCGCCTCCGCCGGATGATCCGCCGGATTCTTTTGCTTTTTTCTCTTCGTCAGGCTTCAGTTGCTTTTCAACGACTTTATCTAATAACTCCAGTACCTCCATACGGAACAGAGGACTTTGAAAGGATTCTTGCATGATGGCCATGGTCTGCTTCCGGTATTGCGTACCTTTCATTAAATCGAGGAACATCTTTTCGATCTCCGGATCTTTCATCAAATCGGTTATGGATTTCTGGTATTGCGGATCTTTCATTAAGTCCTTATGAAGCTGTTTGTTGCCTTTCATAACCGTTTTCGCAAAATCACCGGCAAATTTAGGATCTTTCATCATTTCTTCAATTTTCTTCTCATACTCCGGTGATGTCAGAACCTCTTTTACCGCTAACGATATTTGCGCATTATCCGTGGAAGTTAACATATTCGCATGCATGCCGGTACCCGTTTCGCCCGATTGAGCTTCTTCAATGGCTTTTTTGCCTTCTTCCGTCTTCAGAATATCGACAACCATGTCTTTGACTTCCTTGTAATTAACCTGACTTTCTCCGCTTTCTTGAGAACCCGGGCCGCAGCCTGTACTTAGTATGATTAGGCCCGAGAGGGCTATAATATGCAGTTTCCGCATCGTCGGACCTCCCTTCCTGTAGTAATGTATAAGCTTAGTATGTTTTTGAAGGGGTTGGATTATGTTTATGAAACGGTTGGCATTTTAAGCAAATCGTTGGTACAATATTTTATTATGCGGAGGTGGAGCTTCATTGAATTTAAAGAAGTGGTTTTACTTATTTTGGACAACTTTGCTTACCGGCGGGATCAGCGCTGTCATTATAGGCATGGTGTTACGCTTTACAGATAAAGATATCGCTGTGGCGGGGTTAGGGGATATAAGCTTTAACTTCCTGACCATGTTTCTGGGGGGATTAATGTTCGGGGCCGTCAGTCAAATGGCTTTCTTTGCCTACCTGACCGTAAATTATATCTTTAAGGGTGTTTTTCGCTCCTATTGGACATTGGTGCAGGTTGGCATCATCATTATCACTCTATTCGAAGCGGCTTACTTAAGAATTCTGTATGATCAAAGCGGAGATGAAATTCTATCTGCCGTAACAGTGTCTGTTCTTGTCTTGTTGGGTGCGTTAGCGGTGACCTTATGGAAAGTCAGGTTGACGAACAAGTCAGCTTTCATTCCGACGCTGCTATGGATGACGGCAGGAACCATATTGGCATCCATACCAGGTCTACAGCAACATACGGCCGTAGCCATCCTATTCACGCTAGTCCCTATATTCTGTTGTAACGCATGGCAGATCTTACAGCTGCACCGTATATTGAACACCCCAAAGAGCTAATGCTGCCATTAGCTCTTTTTTTCATATATAGGGAGACACAACGTAATTACTTAAGGCCGTTTATCTTCCACTTGACGTTGGCTTACATCGGTTTGGCTCATTAATTCCGAAACGGTTACGAACTCATACCCTTTAGCGCGAAGATCGTCAATGATTTTGGGTAAAGCCTCATGAGTTTGTTTGCTTGAATCGCTGGCATGAAGAAGTACGATGTCGCCGGGATGAGCTTTGGTGGTAACACGATTGACGATATTCTGTGTGCCGCCGTTCTGCCAATCCAGAGAATCGGTTTCCCATTGTATGACGGTGTAGTTTAAATCTTTGGCGATCTGCAGAACTCTTCTGTCAAAATCCCCGTTAGGTAATCGTATCAAATTTGGTGATTTTCCGGTTACATCGGTTAATATACTATGTGCGGTTTGAATCTGCTTGCGGATGTCTTCATCACTGTATTTACTGTAGAAATCATGCTTGTGGCCATGGCTGCCGATTTCAAAACCGTTGTCTGCAATTTTCTTGACCAATTCGGGGTTTTGCTGGCTCCAGGTGGAGGAGAGGAAGAATGTAGCCTGTACCCCCTTGTCTTTCAAAAGTTGAATGATGGGCTCCGCCCGTTTATTCCCCCAACTGATGTCAAAGGTGAGAGCGATCACTTTTTTGTCCGTAGGGATACTGTAGATGGCTCCGGGTTCACTGGATGAAAATACTGTAATATTATCACGCTCCGTATAAATCACGCCGACGGTAAATAACGCCGCAATAAACATAAAGAAATTCCGCTTGATCTTTCGGCCGTTCATTACATAGAAAAAATTCATTTCATTTCCTCCTTCCGTTTCGTTATTAGAACCTACTAAAATGTATGCTCGTACAACCAGGATATTCACACTAAAGGAGGATTTTTATGACAAGCTTGAGAATTTTCAAGGAACAATTGCGATCCATCAAGAGATGGTTGGCAATAGCATTATTGCTATTTATTGCGGGAGCCGTTATGGGCGCAACGATGAATGTGTTTCAAGATTACGGCCAATCGCAAACGGCGGGCATTAAAGAGTTGGCGGAGCAGATTAACGCTCAGGAACATGCGAGATTCATTTTATTTGTGTTTATCTTTTTGAATAATGCAATCAAATCCGTAATCGTGATGTTTACCGGGTTGCTGTTCGGCATAATTCCGACGATATTTTTATTTATTAACGGGTTGGTGATGGGCTACATCTTCGGAATGGCTGCCGATCAAGGAGCGGACGTAGGGCGACTTTTCCTTAGGGGAATTTTGCCGCATGGTATTATTGAGCTTCCCGTCATGATAGTTTCCGGCGCCATTGGGTTGAATTTAGGTGCGTTAATGTGGAAGCGAATGTGGAATTGGAGGGGCATAAATCGCAGCGACAAAAAAAAGTCTGTTCGTGCCTATCTGCGTGATTTGGTGCCTGTCGCCTGGATCTTGGTGGCCTTGCTCTTGATTGCCGCTGTTATTGAAAGTACGATCACGTTCTGGTTATTGGAGAGGTAAAAAAGTTTTTTAGAGGCCCCATCATAAAATTTCCATTTATTGTGCATAACAGTAAAACGGTTGGAACGTTACTTCCGCAGACGCAGCACTATTTTCTCTCAGGGAGGCTTTTTACGGTTATGCTAGGGATCCTGTTTAATGACAAAGAATGCAAGGAAT
>NZ_CP011388.1:4787500-5012599 GCF_001644605.1 Paenibacillus swuensis
GTTCGTTGAGCGCGAGAAGCTTCCCCTCGCGCTCGTAGAACAGCACGGTCTGCAGCGGCCCCGCATGCCGCTGCAGCAGCGCCTTCAGCCGGCTCAGCACCGCCGGCGTCTCCCGGTCTTCGGCGATCCGCACGAAGACCTTCTGGCTCTGCCGCTTGGCGGCGGGAGCCGACTGCGCCGGGGGCGCGGTCGGCTGCTCGCGCTCCGCGGGCGGAGCGGCCGGCGCAGCCGGCCCGGGTGCGCGGGCGGCAGCTTGGCCGGCCGGCCGCGCGCCAGCGCCCGCGCGGGGCGATGAGGCGCCGGGGCGCTTCATCGCCCGCAAACGCGCGGGCAGCTCGGGGCTGTCGAGCGGGATCAGCTCGTCCGCGAGCAGCTTGATGTCCTCGTCCTGGTGCTGCAGCTTCGCACGGACGAGGACCAGAGCGCCTTTGTGGACCAGCGAACCATACCGCTTCCACGTCTCGGGAAAGAGTACCGCTTCCAGCTTGTCGACGCGGTCCTCCAATTCCAGAAAGGCCATACTCTGGCCTTTCTTCGTAACGATGTTGCGTTGGGAGACGATCATCCCCGCGACCCACACTTCCCGTCCGTCCGGAAGCTCCGGCAACTCCAGAATGCGATCGGTTTCAGCCTTGCGGAGCAGATCTTCATAGCTGTCCAGCGGATGGCCGGAGATGAACAACCCGAGCAACTCGCGTTCTAGTTCCAGCTGTTGAAGATGGGAGTAGGGCTTAATCTCCGGATATTCGATCGTCCAGTTTACCGCCTCCACGAAGCCAAACAACTGAAGTTGAAGATCATCCCGCTCCTTCTTCCACTTGACGGCCGCATCCAGCGTCTCGTCCAGCATAGCGATTAACTGCGCCCGATGCCCTTGCATGGAATCAAATGCGCCCCCCTGAATGAGGGATTCAATTACCCGCTTGTTACAGACGCGAAGGTCCACCTTGCGGCAGAAATCCAGTAAGTCGGCATAGACCGACTCCTTACGTTCTTTAATGATCGTTTCTATGGCTTGCGTACCCACATTCTTGATGGCGGCCAGTCCGAAACGAATGCCTCCCAGTGGGGAAACGGTTTCTATAAGCACTTCTTCTGCAAGGGGCTCCTTAACTGCCGGTTCTGTTGGCGCAGCCCGCTCTACCGCGTTCCCGATCGCATTCCTGTCCGTCCCTCTCGCCTGCGGCGTAAACAGCACTTCGCTGCTGTTCACATCCGGGGGAAGAATATCGATGCCCATGCGGCGGCAGTCATCAATATATTCCGCCACTTTGCGGTGATTTCCCATGACAGCCGTGAGCATGGATGCCATAAATTGCACCGGATAATGGGCTTTGAGATAAGCCGTCTGGAACGCGAGGACACCATATGCCGCGGCATGAGCCCGGGGAAACCCGTAATCCGCAAAGCGGACAATCATGTCATAGACCTTATTCGCGTCGTCTTCCGGGTAGCCTTCCTTCAAGCTCCCTTGGACGAAATGCGCGCGTTGCTCGTCCAACACTTCCCGCTTCTTCTTCGAGACGGCGCGCCGCAGCAAATCCGCTTCGCCGAGAGAGAATCCGGCCATGGCTGAGGCAATCTGCATGATCTGCTCCTGGTAAACAATGATGCCATAGGTGTCGGACAGAATCGGCTCCAGAGAGGGATGCGGGTACTCAACCTGGATCTGACCATGCTTGCCGCTGATATATTTCGGAATAAATTCCATCGGACCCGGACGGTACAAGGCCAGCACCGACACAATATCCTCGAACGTCGAGGGCTTGAGGTCCTTGAGCACGCGCCTCATCCCTGCGGATTCCAGTTGAAAGATGCCCGTTGTGTCACCGCGGCTTAACATTTCGTAAGTCCGCGGGTCGTCATCCGGAATCGCATGGAAATCGATGTCCTTGCCGAATTGCACCTTCACCCAATGCAACGTTCTCTCAATAATGGACAACGTCCGGAGCCCCAGAAAGTCCATCTTCAGAAGTCCGATCGATTCCAGGTGTTCCATGGAATATTGAGTCAGCGCCGAATGCTCCGTCCCCGCTTGCAGAGGAACATAATGGGTCAGCGGGTCACGGGAAATAATAACGCCTGCCGCATGGGTCGAAGCATGCCGGGGCATGCCTTCCACTTTACGCGCCATCTGGATGAGCTCCGCTGTTTTCGGCTGGGTTTCCGTAAGCTTCTTCAGCTCCGGGTTCAGTTCCAGCGCTTTCTCGATCGTGATCCCCAGCATGTTCGGAATCATCTTCGCGGCGCGGTCTACTTCATGATACGGCAGATTTAACACCCGTCCGACATCGCGAACCGCGGCTTTAGCAGCCATCGTTCCGAAGGTAATAATCTGGGCAACCCGGTCGGAGCCATATTTACGCGCCACATAATCTATAACCTCGTCGCGTCGTTCATCACTGAAGTCAATATCGATATCCGGCATGGAAATCCGCTCGGGATTTAAGAAACGCTCAAACAACAGCTTATACCGGATCGGATCCACATCGGTAATCCGGAGCACATAGGCTACCAAACTGCCGGCTGACGAGCCCCTTCCCGGTCCGGTGGCAATGCCGTTATCATGAGCGTAGCGGATGAAATCCCAAACGATCAGGAAATAATCGGAGAATCCCATCGTTTGAATCACATTTAATTCATAGCTCAGTCTGCCCGTCACGGATTCGCGAAATTCCGCATCTTTCCAGCTTTGCTGTTTGCCGAAACGCGCCTCCAGCCCCGATTCGCACAATGTCTTTAAATAACTTTCGCTGTCGAATCCATCGGGAATGGGTTCAAAGGCGGGGAGAATCGATGTTCCGAACGTAAGCTCCAGATTACACTTATCGGCAATCCGTGACGTATTGACCACAGCTTCTGGCACGTGCCGAAAAAGTTTGGACATTTCTTCACTATTTTTGAAATACAACTGGTCCGTCGAGAACTTAAAGCGCTCTTGATCATCAACGGTTTTGCCTGTCCCGATACACAGCAACACGTCTTGCACCTTATGGTCCGGCTCCGTAATGTAATGAATATCATTCGTCACCGCCATGGGAATACCCGTTTCCCGGCTGAGCTCGATCATGGCGGCGTTAACCTTCTTCTGTTCGATTAAACCGTGGTCCTGCAGCTCCAGGTAGAAGTCTTCACCGAACATGTCTCTGTAGCGGAGGGCGGCTTTCAGGGCTTCTTCTTGGCGGTCGTGCTGCAAGTGCCGGGATATTTCTCCTCCCAGACATGCGCTAAGACATACGATACCTTCCGCATATGCAGCCAGGTGCTCCAAATCAATGCGCGGTTTGTAATGAAAGCCTTCAAGTTGTGCAACGGAACAGATTTTCATCAGATTTCGATAGCCCTGTTCATTCTTGGCCAGCAGAATTAAATGATAGATCGGATTGTCCTTGCGCGCGCCTTTCTCTTTCAGCGGCCCCGTTGTTAAATACACTTCACAGCCGATAATCGGTTTAATTCCCCGTTTAACACAAGCTTTATAGAATGGAATCGCTCCGTACATGACGCCGTGGTCGGTCAATGCCAGGGCTTTCATCCCGTTTCTGGCTGCCGTTTCCGCTAAATCTTCAATTCTGGCCGCGCCGTCCAGCAAACTATATTCACTGTGAACGTGCAAATGTACAAACTCGTTCATGCCCTTTCCCTCCTTATCTCTCGTTGTGGAAAACTATTATCATATTCGGGAGGGTTCATCCCATACATTAGGGATAGGGACAACCCTCTTCATTCTTCATCCATACCATTCGTTCACGGAGGCCTTCTCATGAACTTTATAACCAAGGTGTTCTTTGATTTCTTTGTCGCGTTCGGCGTGGTGCTGGGCGGTTCTTTACTCGGCGGCATCTGCGCGGTCATCACGCTTCAACCGCCCGCTTCCATGATGTTCACCATCGCGGACAAAATCAAAATATGGGCTATTGTCGCCGCCGTGGGCGGCACCATTGATCCGCTTAAGGTCATTGAGACCAATTTCGTGGAAGGTCACCTCTCCCCCGCCATCAAGCAGATTCTGTTTATTGTGAGCGCGTTTGCCGGCGCTCAAATGGGTACGGATCTCATCCACTGGATCTGCCGCGGCGGAATGAAATCATGAGAGTTCCGTCCATGGAGAGGTTTGCCCATCTGGCACAGATTGCCGGCATATTCCTGTGCGGCCTCGTTGTGGGCTGCGCTCTCTTCAATTCCGTTTTCCATTTGCAGATGGAGAAGGTGTTGAAATCCAACCGGGAATACAAAGAACAGATTGAAGAGCTTCAAGATGAAGCTAAAGTTTCGGAAACCTATAAAAATAAACAAGTCATCTCCAAAATTATGGTACGCATTGAAAAAAATCCGGCGGATAACGAAGTGAAACAGATCGCTCAGGAACAAATTAAAAATTCGCTGCAAAAGGAACTCAGTATCCTAAAAGGCAATTCCATTTATGATATTGACCGAGACGCGAAGATCGCCCGACTGCTGTTAAATAAGAAAAGATACACGGTGGATGGAAATGATTATACGATTGCGGTGAAAACCATGCTGCTTGTTGATAAAGTATTGCACATCTGGATTTCAGTGGACCGGCATATCCGAAATTGATTTTCTTGGCGGAAATGAGTACAGTTAAACTTATTATTGCGAATGTATATGCAAAGGAGCTCATACCCCGTTATGATTCAATCCATTTATTACGTATTTATCCTGTTGATCCTGGCCACTTCACTCTTCTCCGTGTATAACAGCTTCAAATCCCGCCGCGAAACGGACGGAGCACGGAAGGGCATATATGCCGCAAGAACGAACATTTCGATGGGAGCGATGCTGATCCTGATCGCTGTCATGCAATTGTTCTTCTTCCAAGGAAGCTCGCTCCGGGTCATTATAGGCGTGCTGTTTCTGCTCATTGGCGTGTTTAATCTGTTTGCCGGACTTCGGAACCATAGTTATTTCGGCAAAATAAGTCGGTAATCAAGGAGCTCTCACCACGATTGATGTGGCTGGGCTCCTTTTCGCGTTTAGTCGTGATCCAAGGTTTGCGCCGTAATCAGCGATTTGGCCACCAGGCCTCCCGCATGATAAATTTCAATATCGAGCTTACCGAATTTCCTGCTCATTTCGAACAGTTTGGGACGAATTTCGATTTCCGCGTCAATCTGCAAGGGACGCAGGAAATAAGAGGTCATGTTCTCCAAAACCGCGTCATGCTTACGGTGATCACGGATGACACGATAGGCCGCCTTCGTCATTAATGTGGTCAGCACCCCTTCTGATACCGTGCCCAGATGATTCGTCATTTGGGGGGTTATGATGCCCGTAAAAGTAAGGGTACCGTCCTCCTCCCGGCGTTCGTCAAAACCTGTCCAGATCAGGTCTTGGAAAGTTTCACCGATCTGGGGTTGCTTCTGGGCATATTGCATCGCCTTCAATACATCCTTGCGGGATATTACGCCAAGCAGCTTGCGCGATGTATCCACGATGGGAATCAACTCAATCCCTTCCCAAACCATTAAATGCGCC
Organism: Paenibacillus swuensis; assembly: GCF_001644605.1. Classification (NCBI taxonomy): domain Bacteria; kingdom Bacillati; phylum Bacillota; class Bacilli; order Caryophanales; family Paenibacillaceae; genus Paenibacillus; species Paenibacillus swuensis. The sequence goes on from NZ_CP011388.1 coordinate 4,793,000, forward strand.
GCGGAAGCTACCGACGTATCCAGCGACAAAGTTGCCGGATTACGCGTCATTAATTTATCAATGGATTGGTCCGGCGATTCCCCTACCACATCCTTGGACGTGACTACCCCGATGACCCGGTTCCACTCATCTACGACGGGAAAGCGGCTGTGGGTCGTTTCGTCGACCATCCTCCGCAACTCTTCGACCGTGTTATAGCTCTTGGCGGCTATGACTTTGGATCTCAGGGAAACAATGTCCTCGATCAGCATGATTTTCTTCTTGATCAGACGATCGTCAATCGCCCTGTTAATCATGGAAGCTACTGTATAGGTATCATAGCTGGAAGAAATAATAGGGAGACACAGCTCATCGGCTAATTCCTTAACCTCCCGGCTGGTGTCAAACCCCCCGGTAATCAAGACGGCGGCCCCTTGCTCAAGGGCGACACTATGGGCTTTCTGTCGATTCCCGATAATAAGCAGAGACCCCGCGTCAATATATCGCATCATCGCATCCAGCTCCATCGCGCCTATAACGAATTTCCCCAGCGTCTTATCGAGCCCCTGTGCCCCTCCGAGAATGGAACCGTCCACAATATTCGCTACTTCGGCAAACGTAAGCTTGTCGATATTGTTGCGTTGCTTCTTCTCGATCCGGACCGTGCCTATTCTTTCCTTCGTGCTCAGCAGTCCCGTCGCCTCGGCTTCTTTCAGCGCTCGATAGGCGGTACCTTCGCTCACTTGCATATCTTTAGCCATCGTTCGAACCGAAATCTTGGTCCCGACTTTGAGATTCTCAATGTATTTCATCAGTTGCTCGTGCTTGGTTTGTGTTCCGTTCGTCAAACCGTCCATCTGTATTACCCTTTCTACCGTTAACTGTATTAATCTGTAATAAACATATTATACTGCCAAATGCAAAAAAGAACAAATGTACGTATTTCACAAAAGAGCTGTACATCTAAAGAAAACCGCTCCCTGTCCGAAGACCGGGGCGGTTGTGATGTGTATTGAAGGGAAGACGGTATTCAGTTCATATAACGGCGCAGCAGACGTTCCCGGCCGGCTCTTTTAGCCCGTTTGATCCGCGCAAGCTCTTTACGCTGCTCCTCATCCACACCCAGCAGAAAATGCAACTGAGACGCGATGATCAGTAAAGAAAAGCAAATCCATATACAGCTGAACAAGGTTGGCAATGTCAGTCCATATCCATTCTCCAAGCGGGGAACCGCGAACATCAGCAGACCCAGCGCCAACCCCAGATACAATACTCTTCTAGCGCCTTTCATAGATCCAACTCCTTTGCTAAGACTAGTTTACTATCAGCCTATGGTAACGGAGCGTAAAATATGAGACAAACCTGCGCTGCCTGAGTTTATATTCTCTGCTATAGAACGTCCTTCAACGGTTCCATAATAATTCGGTTTACATCCTCCACAATAACCCCTAATCGTCTCTCGGCCTCGAATATCCGTTGAATGTTGGGATTCATGTTCAAAATTTCAAACCTTTTCTGCATCCGGTCCATCTCGTCACTCGATGGGGATTCCCCGTTCATCAGCCTCTGCTGTAACTCCAATTGCTGGCTCCGGAAATCATCGAGCATCCGCTTGCCTTCCTCATCCGCTTGAATTGCAAGCGCCGCAGCCTTACAGTCCGCATACTCATTGCTTTCTTTAATGGCTTTGGTCAGTTCGTAAGCTTTGTCATACACATTCATCATTCTCATCCTCTCTCAAATTTGGGCGTACCCAACCTTTAGCTTTTTCCGTTCTCTCTATGCTAACGAAAACTGCAATACGCCTATAAGCGGCGCGGGTTTGCGAATTCGTCGGAAATGCGGATACCGGCTTATGAACCGCTTTCGAGTTCTGGGATGTTACAAGCACCACTAGATTAGTGTCCTCATATGATGATGTATTGAAAGTTGATGCTGGGAAGGAGATCACGCATGCAAAGCTCCAAAATCACAGTACAGGTGCTTGGCTCCAGCATACACGACGAATCGGTCATCTGGGTCAGTGACACGTTGCTGAAGAAATTCAAGATGTCCGCCAACCAGCCGGTTACCCTTCAGTTTGGCGCATTTCGGATGCAGGTAAAGATGGTATCCATGGTAAAAGGCGACGGCATCCGTTTGCAGGAATCCACAGCCCGCAAGATGGGGCTGCAAACCACCGTTCAATTAAGGATGCAGTATAAAGCTTCTTCCCATTCCCTCATCTTGGGACCGCTCATTGGAGTGCTGGTCAGCCGATCTTATTCGCAATTCCCCGATAAGCCCTTCGGTACCATCACTTCGTTCGCCAAGGAACTGGTAGACGCGTGCCAGAGTCAGGGGGCGTTGGTTTACTTCTTCACGCCGAATGAAGTCGGATTCAATACAAATTATGTGCAGGGCTGGAGTTATTCCGACAGCTGGTATAAGACGGCTTTCCCATCGCCGGATGTGTTGCATAATCGTTTAACGACCCGAAAACTGGAGAATAAACCCAGCGTACAACATTTCATGAGGGAAGTAAAACAGCGTCATAACACCAGTGTGTTTAACGAGAAATTTCTGAATAAAACCGAAGTGTTTCAGGCTTTGCAGCATGATCATACCTTGTTGAAATATCTTCCGGAATCCTATCTCTTCAAAAATTTCACAATGCTCAAATCGATGTGCAGCAAGCATAGTGTCGTGTTCCTTAAGCCTATACGAGGCAGTCTGGGTAAAGGCATTATCCGCATAACCAAAATGAGCGACAATTCATATCAATGCCATTTTACCAATGTAAACGGTGCTCGTAAACAGAACTTTCCGAAACTGTTAAACCTCTTTACAGCCATCTCCGGCAAAATGAAAACAACGCGGTACCAAATCCAACAAGGTTTGCATCTTATGGAGGTAGGCAAGCGTCCTGTGGATTTCCGCGCACTCGTACAGAAAAATCTCGAGGGAAAATGGGAGATCACCTCTGTCGTAGCCCGAATTGCCGGAAGTCACCACTTTGTCTCCAATATCGCCCGAGGCGGAACGCTCAGCACGGTGAAAGAAGCGGTGGCTAAATCGAATTTAACCCCTTCGAACCGCAGTGATCTTTATAACAAGATGCACAAAGCCGCGTTAGACATCGCAGCAGGCGTGGATGCCCAGATCCCGGCCCATTTCGGAGAATTAGGTATCGATCTGGCCGTGGATGTCACCGGTAAAGTTTGGTTGCTGGAAGTTAACTCCAAGCCTTCCAAAAATGATAACACCCAACTTAACGATACAAAAATCCGGCCCTCTGTCCGGCGTATGGTCCAATACGCCCGCTATCTGACCGGTTTTACGAGGTGAAACCGATGCTACGTAAACCTCATCAACCGCGTTATGTCGGCATCATGATCTGTGAACGCGGAGGCGCTCTGCCATTTCCCGAGCGCGATTACTTTCGAAAGCTTTGTCTCCTTGGGCACAGCTTAGGGATGACTGTCTATATTTTCTCACCGGAATGGGTGCGTTTTGAAAACAACCGTACCGTGGGGTATACGTATAACGGCAAGATTACCGCCTGGGAAAAAAGTGTGTTCCCTCTGCCCAATGTGCTCTACGATCGTTGCTACTACGCGAATAAGATGAGGTACGACCTTCATGCTCCGTTGATCAGCAAGCTAAGAAAGCTGAAGGGAATCCGATTCATGGGATATGGCTTGAAAGGGAAGTGGGATGTGCAACAGGCGCTGCACAATCATGAGAACATGCTGCCTCATCTCCCTTATACGGAACTGTATCAAACCTCCCGAGGACTTAGCTCGTTCCTGAACACGCATGGAGAAGCATTCCTCAAGCCCCATGCGGGAAGTCACGGTAAGGGTGTTATGCACCTGATCAAGAAGGCTGAGAGTACGTTTGAACTTAAGGGCAGGAATCCACAAAATTCACCTTTTCACATTACATTTCGGAATGAACAAACAATGCTTCAATGGGTGAGACGCTTTATGGGCACCCGGCGTTATCTCATCCAGGAATACCTTAAATTGACTACAACCGAAGGGGAACCTTATGACATTCGTTCTTTGGTGCAAAAAGACGGCGGAGGGAATTGGCGAACGACAGGCATGGCGGTCCGCAAAGGAAAGCAGGGCAGTATAACCTCCAATTTGGCCGGAGGGGGTCACGCGGAAGAGGTTATTCCCTTCCTGAGTAACCAATTCGACCAGGAACAAGCCGATACGATTCTGACTGTGCTAAACCATCTCTCTTCTACGATTCCCGAAGCCCTGGAACAACAACACGGAAGGCTTGCTGAGCTGGGTATCGACCTCGGGGTGGATACCCAAGGCCGTGTATGGATATTGGAAGTTAATTCTAAACCGGGCAGATCCGTTTTCACTCAATTGAACGACCTGAACGCACGTAAAAATTCCGTCAAGTATCCCATACAATACGCCCGGTATCTTTTGGATCGGCAACTAGGAGGATAACCATGAGCATAACCAATTGCAACGTACACTTTACCGCGCAAACCGACAAAGCGATCTATGTTTCCGGCGCTTTGTTGAAACAGCTTAACCTGGGAGGACGGAAATCCGTTTCCTTCCGCTTAGGCAAAGAGTCCATTCAGGCCACGGTGCGAACGATTAAACGGAAAGGAAATCATCTATATCTTCCTTCCGGCATCAGGAACACGATACGCGTACCGAAATCAGGCAACATCATGGTGCTGAGTAACACAGATGAAGTGCACATCGGTCCGCTCATCGGCATTTTAACCGACGGTACCGGCCGGAGCGGCGCATTGCCTTTCAGCGGTCGTACCGGCTTCATCAAACAGCTGCTGAAGGCGGGCCACAACAAAGCTTATTTCTTTGCGTTTACGCCGAGAGACATTGATTGGCAACGAGATATGGTAACAGGCTACTTTCTAAATGAGAGCAACGGCTTCACCCGAAAAACCGTTCCCCTGCCGGACGTTGTCTACAATCGCCTGCCTAGCCGAATCGCCGAAGGCTCCGGATCCATGGAGAGCTTCAAAGAAAAATTCGTGAAACGTAAAATTGCTTTCTTCAACTGGAGCTTTTTTAGTAAATGGGAAGTTTACAACATGCTGGACGGCGAACAGGAAGCTTACAAACACGTGCCAGAGTCCTTCCTGAACCCGACGCCCGAACGGATTAAAGAGCAGTTGGAAAAGCACTCTTTTGTCTATCTGAAGCCTACAGGAGGGTCTTTAGGCCGCGGTATTTACCGATTGACGTATCATCCCAAGAAAGGTTACTTTGCCCGGTTCCGAAGAGGCGGATCGAACGTGCTCCTTCGGTTCAGCAATTTCAACTCCCTCATGCGCATGTTGCACAACGGCAATAAGAGCCGAATGAAGAATTATGTGTTGCAGCAAGGGATTCGCCTGATTGAAATCGATTCCTGTCCCATCGACTTCCGTTTCCATCTACACAAGAACGGCAAAAATCAATGGGTCGTAGCGGGCATCGGTGCAAAGAAAGCGGGTAAGGGCAGCATAACGACGCATGTAAAGAACGGCGGACAGCTGATGACGCCGGAACAGGCGCTAAGCCGGGTATTCGGCGGAAGATCCGATGAAGTGCTGGAGGAAGCGAAGAAAGTGTCAATCAAGATGGCGGAGGCTATAGAGCGAAACTATAAGCATACCATCGGCGAGCTGGGACTGGACATCGGTGTCGATAAAGACGAGGAAATCTGGATGTTCGAGGCCAACGCTAAACCGGGACGCTCCATCTTCAAGCATCCTTCTTTACGCGGTGAGGGTAAGCAGTCGTTGACTTATATCTTTGAACATTGCATGTATTTAAGCAAGTTCCGTGTAAGAAAGGATGGTTAAGTGTGGACATTCACCTGCACGACGTCAGCCACAAACCCGTCTTAGCCATTCTTACCGTGGATGATGACAACGGTCTGTTCCGGGGAAATCGCAACAATTTCATTGATCTGATCAAGACGGGGAGAGATCTGGGGTTCCTCGTCTATGTGGCGACATGTAAAGAATTAAAGCTTAACAACAAACGCATTATCGGTTTTACTTACAACGCGGAAAGCAAGACATGGCTGCAGCAGCTGTTCCCGCTTCCTCATGTGGTCTACAACCGTATCCCCTTTCGCAAGGATGAGCTGCTTCCCGAGAGTCAAAGAGCGATCGACAGTTGCCTGCGCCACCCCAATATTCGGATATTCAATCCCGCGTTCTTTAATAAATGGCATCTCTTTGAGTGGCTGAAGAAATCCAAGAGCACCCGCAAATACATTCCCGCAACTCGTAAATTAACCACTGCCGCGGAGTTCGGCAAGCTGCTTAAGCAACACACCGTCCTCTATCTGAAACCGGAACGCGGAAAAGCCGGCGTAGGTATTATGAGAGCCAAACAAACGACGAACAAGGAGCATCCCTTCCGTTTAACGGTGCAGGATGAAAAAGGCAGTCACACCTATAGGTTCACAACCCTCTCCAAGTTGTGGAGCAAGCTGTCCCGCTTCACCGGAGATGAAGATTATATCGCCCAACAGGGAATTCAGCTGGCAAGCGTGAGTCAGCGTCCGTTCGACCTGAGATTGCTGGTGCAGAAAAACTACAAAGGACAGTGGGATGTGACGGGCATCGGCGCCCGTGTGGCGGGGGTGCTTAGCATTACCACTCACGTTCCGCGCGGCGGTTCAATAGATGATCCGGAGAAGTTGCTGACGGTATCCTTTGGCAGTGAAATCGCCAAGAAACTCATGGTAAAAGCAAAGCATGCCGCGCATCTGATCGCCAGACAGGTGGAGAAAGGCGCGGGACATTCCCTAGGTGAAATGTCCATGGATATGGGCGTTGATGAAAAAGGGAATATATGGTTTTTTGAAGCCAATGCGAAACCGATGAAGTTTGACGAGCCCCATATTCGCAAAAAATCGCTTGAACGTATATTTCAATACAGTATGCACCTAAGTAAACATTGGCAGGTCAAGTCGGGAGGCGGCTAACGTGCGCATTCACGCAATTACACCCGACCGGTATCACCGGTTTAACAAGGGCGTGCAACAATTTGCCAAACGGCATGGTGACGGCCGCATCACACGGGGCGCTCTGCGCCTGGCTGAAGCCGCTTTAGCCGATAGCTCCTCCTCCAAGGGAAATCAACTGCTCCTGATGTCGGATCAAGGAGACATTGCCGGAGTCAGCCTAGTGTTGGGATATGGCGAGATTGCCGCTATAGTCATTGTTCATTCCGAATACAGGGGACGCCGGGTGGCCCCGCAGCTGATTTCGCGACACGTTGCCGATTTAGGAGCCTATACGTGCAACGTAGCCGTCCATAATACACCTAGCTTAAAGATGTGTTTCCGTGCAGGACTGACCGCGGTGGGTCTGTTTACAGGACCAACAGGTGTGCCCACACTGCGGTTTATCCATCCCGGCAGCTTCGTGACTTCTACAAATTTGAATCAAAGTGGGTGAATCCGTTGCCTCAACCTGTGCTAGGCATCATGACCTTGTACCTGAACAACCGTAAATATATTGAGGAACGCTCTGTGTTTCAAAAAATGATCGTCGCCGGCAACGGGCTGGGCCTGGCTTCGTTCGTCTTTACACCGGAAGATATTGATCGTTCCCGCAATCTGATTAACGCTCAATTCTATGATACAAGCAAAGCGCGCTGGACCCGGAAGTGGACTTCGTTTCCCACCCTGATTTTCGACCGATGCAGATACCAGCCGAATAAGAGGTTTCATCAGCTTCAGAATTTTCGTAAAACCTATCCCAAGTTGGTCTATTTGAACCGTCCGATCTCCAACAAATGGGTCATCTACGAAATTATGATGAAGAACAGCCGCATTCGTCCTCACTTGCCCGAGACCAAGCTATGTATGCGGGTCAAGGACGTGACTGACTTTCTGGGAAGATACAATCTCGTCTATCTGAAGCCGAAGAACGGCACCGGGGGACGGGGCATCCTGCGAATTGAGCGAATGACAAATCAGATCTATCTGATTCAAGGAAGAGATCACAACCGCAAAATTATAACACCTCAGCGCGTAACCCGCAGCCAAATTACCGAACGATTAAAGAACTGGCAGTTACCGGGTCGTTACCTCATTCAACAAGGCATTCAGTTGAAACTGAAAGACGGACGGGTTCACGATTACCGCCTGCTTATTCAGAAGAACGGAACAGGCAACTGGGAAGTGACCGGTTGTGCCGGCCGAATCGGCGCCCACCGCAGCATCACCTCCAATCTCCACGGCGGAGGTCAAGCGGTGAAGATGGATGATCTGTTAGGCCGTTGGTTCGACAACGAAGATAAAATTAGAGAAGTTAAGCAAACCGCGGATGATCTTGCTTTGGAAGTTTCCCATTTTGTCGAAGACAAGTACGGCAAGCTGTGTGAGCTGGCGTTAGACCTGGCCATTGACAAAGAGGGGCATGTCTGGCTGCTTGAGATCAATCCCAAGCCGGCACGCGAAGTATTCAAGCAAATCGGTGAGAGCGACACCTACACCAAGGCCATCTCACGACCTATGGAATATGCGCTGTGGCTCTACCGTCAGAAGAAGGCGGCTAAAGTGGCCGCTTCCGCCAAACGGAAAGGAATGAAATAATTAAGCGATCCCTGACCGAATCACCTGCGGACAGAATGTAAGGTGCCGGCCCGGCCGGTACCGGTCGGGTTACATACTTGAACAAAGAAAAAACCTGCAGAACGTGTCTGCAGGCCGTCAAGGAATTTATATATCATTAAAAGGGGGGTTGCTATAACTATACCCACTTAATATTAAATGAACATGAATGAAATATTACATTCTTGTTACAGCAGGATTATAAGTCTTTTACAGGTTTCTTATCCTTCTGATAGATATGGACACGCAATATTCTCAACCGGTCCATTTCAGCCGCTTCAAATACATAATTACCTACTTCCACCTTGCGATTCTCTTCCAAGTTACCCTCCAACTGTTTGAACATCCAGCCTCCGATGGAGTCTACCTCTTCATCCTCCATATGCAGTCCGAACATATCATTCACTTCCTCGAGCAGCGTGCGCCCTTCTACCGAAGTGATATGATCCAGAACTTCGATACTCGGACGATAGCCTTTATCGAACTCGTCATGAATCTCGCCTACGATTTCCTCCAGAATTTCCTCGGTTGTTAACATTCCGGCGGTACCTCCGTACTCGTCCACAACAATGGCCAGCTGAGACGCCTTGCGTTGCATTAATTTCAACACCTGGCTGATCTCCATGGATTCCGGAACATTGAGAATGGGACGAACCATGGAACGGATATCGGGATTGCTCGTTAAGTCCGTTGTGAGCATATCCGTAATGTGCACAAATCCGATAATATCATCCTTGTCCTCATGGGCTACAGGATATCGGGTATGTTTGGTCGCATAAACCGTACGCAAGTTTTCTTCAAATGGAACCGAGGTATACAAGCATTCCATATCTGTTCGCGGTAACATCACTTCCCGCGCAAGGCGCTCACTGAACTCGAAGATATTATCAACAAGCCTCATCTCATCTTTGTCAATATGACCGGTCTTGGCGCTCTGTGTGACCAGAATTCGAATTTCTTCCTCCGTATGGGCGGCTTCATGCTCGCTTGCAGGCTCCACACCGAAAAGTTTAAGCAAGCGGTTCGCGGCTCCGTTCAGAAACCATATAGCCGGCATGAACAGTTTGTAGAACAACATTAACGGTCCGGAAAGCCAAAGCGAAGTCAATTCAGACTTCTGAATGGCCAACGATTTAGGAGCCAGCTCCCCGATGACGATGTGTAAGAAGGTAATGACCAGGAACGCGATGGCAAAGGAGATGGTATGCATCCAGGAACTTGTCATATCGAAACCGAATTTATGGAACAGCGGTTCCACAATCAATTCATTAATGGCAGGTTCCCCTACCCAACCCAGTCCCAGGGAAGCCAACGTGATCCCAAGTTGCGTAGCGGATAAATAAGCATCCAGCTTCTTGTTCACCGTTAATGCATACTTCGCGCGTTTGTTTCCCTCATTCACCAGTTGGGTTAAACGAGACTGACGAACCTTTACCAACGAGAATTCCGCAGCCACAAAAAATCCGTTCAGTAATACAAGAAATAGGACCAAACTTAAATTTAGCGCAATCTTTCCCCATTCAAAATGTTCCAAGTCGCATTACCCCTAACTTTAAGCGAAGATCGCTTTTCTCGATTTGAAATCCACCGATTTGTAATAGGCATCCGCAACTAGCAGGTTTGGACCGCAGCAATTCGCGGCAGGGCAATGACAATCCACAGTCTGACCTACCGGGTGAGCGAGCCAGCGGTCGAATATGCTGTCCAGACTCTCATCGGATATGTTGCCGAATGACGGCATGTCCGCGAAATCAGTGACGAATACATCCCCGTTAAACAGATTCAGGTTCAGCCGGTTTCGCCCGTCCGGATCGTTGCGAACGGTTACGTTCGGTGTTTGTTTTAACTTATTAAGCAATTTTTGATCATCTTGAAACGGATTGCATGCAAAAAAGGGCAGCGTACCGAATAACATCCACAATTCAGGACGGCGCTCATCCAGTAAACGATCAACTGCGTTACGGATTTGATCCAGCGTCAACAGGGGTAATCCAGCCGCAAACGAGCTTGGATACATCGGATGCACTTCATGCCGCCCACAGCCCATCTCATGAATCAGCCTGTGAATATCGACTAACTTATCATGCGTTCTGTAATTAATCATCGATTCAGCCGAAACGAACATACCCTCACGGCTCAGTTTCGTCGTATTTTCCACCATACGCTCATAAAGCTTCGCAGCGGCTGTCAGTTTCACTTCATGCCCGCTGTTGGCAAATCCAACTTCATGGAAGTGTTCGGCATTTAAATAATTAAAGGAAATATGCATCACATCGAGCCAAGGCAGCATGGATTCATACCGGCTATAGTCAAGGGTGACATTCGAATTCAGCTGGGATTTAATGCCGCGTTCCTTAGCGTATTTCAGAATCGGTAAAATATACTGGTCTACGGTTGTTTTATCATAAGACGGCTCGCCGCCGGTAATACTGATCGTTTCCAAATGCTCCACTTGATCCAGTTTATCCAAGATCAGCTTCAGAGGGAGTTTAGCGCCTTCCCGCATCGTTAAGGAATCCCCTACCGCACAGTGCTCACAGCGCATGTTACACAGATTGGTTATGGTCATTTCAACGGAAGTTAGAACATGTTTGCCGTATTTGCGGAGGGAAACGATGGGGTCCCACGGATCATTTTCAGGAGAAACAGGCCACGCTGTCGGATATAGTAATGATGGATTATTCATAATAGGGAAGGCACCTGACTTTACATTATATTGCCCGATCTTTCGCCAAGACGGTTATCTTGTATTGTATCGTTCTGAAGGTAATGAAAGCAAGCAGGGGGAAGGAAGAGGGAAATTTGTATCTTTTGGGAACACAATAAAAAGCCCCGCAACCGCGTTCGGCTGCAAGACTATAGGTTGTTACACGAATTGATCATTGACCTGGGCGATCATGACATTCAAGTTTTTGGAGAGATCGATTTCATACATCTGCTTCAGATCTTGCCCCTCGGCGTCTTGCAAAACACGGATAATCGGCCTTTGAGGGAAAGAGGAGTTGATATCCACGACCACACCCTTCTCGCCGCTATGCAGCATCACGGACACACCGACCGGATAGAGCGCCACCTTATCCCGAAACGCTTCTAATTTACTTTGCTCATATAGCGTTCCCGATCCTGTATACAGCATTTCCATCGCTTGATGCGGCAACATCGCCTTCCGATAGACCCGGTGCGAGATCATGGCGTCATACGAATCAACCAATCCGATCCACTTGGCATAGTCATGGATATCTTCGCCGCCGATCCCCCGCGGATATCCCGTTCCGTTCATTCTTTCGTGATGTTGAAACGCGCAATGCGCCGATAACAAAGGTATGTTAGGTTCATCCTTCAGTATTCGAAAGCCAAGTTCAGCATGCTTCTTCATCGTCTCGAATTCGGATTCGGACAACGCGTGAGGTTTGTGGAGAATTTCTACAGGGATCTTCGTCTTGCCGACATCGTGGAGCAACGCACCGAGACCCAACGTCATCAGTTCCTCCCGGTTGTAACCGTCCGCCATACCCAACATCGTGGAATAGATACACACATTTAATGAATGTTCATACAGGTACAGATCTGTGATACTCATATTCGTAAGCATAATCATAGCGTCCTTATGGCTGCCCAGATCATCAATCAGTACCTGCATCACATTGCGAAAGTCCTTGCCCATCGTAGGTTGAACTACATTCCGCTTACGTCCCGCTTCATCCATGATCCGCTTAAAATTACTGCGGATTTCAAACATCACCCGCCTGCGGGTGTCATCCGAAATTAAATCCGGAATCGTCACGTCCTCTGTTCGCGCGTCCGCTATATAGATATAGGCGATTCCCATTTGTTCCAGCCGTCGGATGAGTCCTCCTGTAAGCTCGACTTGCTCGCTAAGAAGAACTAAACCTTCCTCATTGTAAATCTTCCTGCCTAGTTTCATACCGGGTTCACATCTATGTATAGGGATTAATCGCATTACCGGTCTCTCCATCCAAAAAAAACATATTATAAGTATTTCTTATTTGATTTAAATGTAAAGCAAACATTGGAAAGAAGCAACTAAAAAACCGCATCTTTCGACACGGTTCTTAGGTCTTATTTTGAAGTTTAGCGCATGTTAAGACCCATCTATTGGTATAAAATTCTGATTATGGGATTCGAGCAGCGCTTGGGGATTCTGAATTTCCGCTGCCAGCACGTCCCTGAGAAATTCCGGCAATTGAAATTGCAAATCCTTCCCCTGACTTAAGCTCAGATAGCCGATGCGAAACGTGAACATATCGATGGTGCCGACTTTGTAGTCCTTGTCTTCGTTCAACAGCTCATCTCCTACGCGAATGGACGTAATACGGTTGCCTTCAGGGCCACGCGGATTATAACGGATCGTCAGGCCTGAAACCGCCAGCGTGCCGAGCACCTTCCCGCGGAAGCCGAAACCCCGGATCTCCTTCCCTGTAAAGGCGGGAAGGAGGCATTCCTCGAGCGACCGTCGCAGATCGCGGCCGCTCAGAAGCATGCTGCACGGGTTGATCGGCCCCGGGCAGATCGCGTGCAGCGTCGCTGCGGTGACCGGGCCCGCCGGCAGCCCGGCCAGCAGCTGTCCGGCGTTGACGAGGCCGATTTCGGCGCCCGTCCAACGCCGGAGGCCCGCCGCGAGCAAGTTGCCTAGCGGAGACTCCCTGTGCCACTCCAGTGGCACAGGGACGTCCAGCGCGGCAACGACGCCGCCCAAGGCGGCCTCGCCGCGGGCCCGGCCGGCGGCGATGGCCGCCGCTGCGCGGGCGGCCGGTTCGGGCGCGCCGGCAAAGCCGTCGACTTCGATGCACGACCCGCCCGTGTAAGACACGCGGCGGGTCGTTCGATCGAAGGAGAACTCGGCTTTGCCGACGTACTGCCCGAACTTGCCCGCGCCGCAGACGGCGGCGCCGCCGATGCGCAGCGGCGGATCCAGTACGTGGTGCGTATGGGCGCCGAGGATGCAGTCGATGCCGGGAATGATCCCGGCCATCTCTTCGTCTTCGCGGATGCCCAAATGCGACAGCACCACGATCAGATCCGCCTGCGGGCGAAGCAGGGCCGTCAGCTCCCGCACGGTGTCCAGCGGATCGCTCACAGCCCAGCCCAAAGCCTCGTAGAACGGCGAGAACGCCGCCGTTACGCCGATCAGCGCAACCCGGATCCCGCCTTTATCGACCAGGCGGTACGGCTCCACCCATGCGGGCGGGAGCCCGGTTTCAAGCTCTGTGAGATTCGCGCAGAGCACGGGAAACCGGGTTCGCCCTTCGTAGGCTTCTCTCAGTTCCTCACGGGTAAACGTGAGTCCTTCGTTGTTGCCGAGCGTCACGGCTTCATATCCTGTAAGGTTCATCAACTCAATGTTTGCGGCTCCGCCCGTCCCCTCGGTTTCGACGCGGGACCGATCCATATGGTCCCCGATATCCAGCACCAGAAGCTCTTCCGGCGCGTAATGCTGCTTATAGTAACCCACCACGCCGGCAATGCCGGGCATCTGTTCGAAGTGGCTATGTATATCATTCGTATGCAGCACAATCAATCGTTGCATAGATACCGGCACTCCCTTCGCAAGCACACCTTGAATCAGCCTTTATAGCGTAATTGTTCTAGGGTTACCTCATTCTTGTATCCGTATGTGGCTGCTTCGCCCAATTGCTTGTCGCGGGCAAACCGAATATCCACAACACTCTTTACATTCAGGCAGGCACTGCTTCCGTTAGGGACATAAAGACGGATCGGAAAACCCTTCTGCAGCGGTTTGCCGTCTTGCTCGTACAGAATGGAAGCCATATCCAGCTCATGCCATGGAATGATTGCTTGAAACTCATCCTCGGCTTCCACAATCAAGTGCGTCGGTCCATCAGCCCCTTCACCTTCACCTTGGCCTTCTCCTGCCCAGACCGCGTACCAGCTCCTTAAATCGAAAGCGCGTCCGCGCGCTTTACGTACCCGCTCTTCCAGATTGATATGACGCGGCGCTTGCCCGACAAGATCCTCCACCGAACACGTCATATCCTTCCCGCCATCTTCACGAACACGAATGGCCATAGCTTAATAAACCTCCTTCAATTATCCGCCGATTTGTGACATCCGCCGATCCGTCGGCTGATGGCTCTGATTCTCGTCCGCCAGCTTGGCGGCCATCTCATGGTTTAAAGGCTTGATGTCCAACGCCTTCATGAACAGTTGCTTTAAAGCTTCCTCATCCCCGATCAATGGCCTTACATTAAGCTCGTCTACCCAATATAAACAGGGCTTCAGACTACCGTCCGCCGTCAACCTGAGCCGGTTGCAGCGCTCGCAGAAATGATTGCTGACAGGATGAATTAATCCAAATGTGCCTTGAGCCCCTTGAATCTGATAGTCCTCGGAAGGGCCGTTTCCTTGTAAATCATTAATTCTGGCAAAATGGTGACCCTGGTCCTCCGCGATTTCCATTACTCTGGACAGAGGCAGATAATGCTTCTTCCAATTCTCATCCGCGTGACCGATCGGCATATATTCAATGAACCGCACATGAAGCGGTTCGTTCAAGGACAGCTCCAGAAACTTGGCAATTTCATTCTCATTGATACCCTTTAGCAACACGCAATTAATCTTAATCGGATGAAATCCCGCCCGCGCCGCGGCCTCAATGCCCCGAATGACTTTATCCAAACCGCCGTTTCGGGAAATCATCCTGAACTTGGACGGATCAAGCGTATCCAGCGAGATGTTCACCCGGTTCAAACCGGCTGCTTTAAGCGCCTCCGCTTTCTTCTCAAGCAGAATGCCGTTGGTTGTCATAGCTATGTCATCTATGCCCGGTATTGCGGCAAGTTTCGCGATTAACAGCTCAATATCTTTACGAATTAACGGTTCGCCTCCGGTAATCCTCAGTTTACGGATACCCATAGAAGCACCCGTCTTTACAACCGCTTCAATTTCTTCAAAGCTCATCACATGTTCGGATTCGAGAAAATCCAACCCTTCCTCCGGCATGCAGTAGACGCAACGTAAATTGCATTGATCCGTTACCGAGATCCTTAAATAGTTATGAATTCTTCCGAACCGATCGATCATTTCGTTCATCTTTCATCACCGCTTTTTGTAAGTATAGAGTTCAGTATAGCATAACATTTAGCGGGTAATTATGGTATGCTTATGTCAGATTTACTCCAAAAAGAGAGGGACGAATCATGCAATTACGCATACAATTATTCGCGGGTCTTACCGAGCAGATCGGAGCTTCAACTATAGATGTTTCAATCACGGACCGGGATACGGAGCTGACATCCGCAGGACTTATGCGGCTGTTGTCGCAGAAATACCCGCAGGCCGCCTCCCTGCTGGCTTCATCGTTTGTTGCCGTGAATCAGGCTTACGCCGATCAAGAGCAGCGAATTCATGAGGGGGATGAAATTGCCGTCATTCCGCCCGTGTCGGGAGGTTAAACATGATGTATTTCATTAACGATTCGCCCATACAGGTGCAAGATGTGGCAGCTAAAGTAGCTCACCCCGACCATGGCGCATCCCTGTTGTTCATAGGTTCAACGCGGGAATACACCCATGGAAAGCGCACCGTACTGTTGGAATACGAGGCCTATATTCCAATGGCATTAAGCACATTAAGCCAGATTGGCAAAGAAGTTGCTGAACGCTGGGACGGCGCTTTATGCGCGATTACGCACCGGATCGGTCCCGTTGGTATCAAGGACATCTCCGTAGTGATTGCCGTCTCCGCCCCCCACCGTGACGCATGTTACGAAGCAAGCCGCTATGCCATTGAGCGATTGAAACAGATTGTTCCTATTTGGAAAAAGGAAATATGGGAAGACGGTTCCGAATGGAAAGGTCATCAGCTCGGACCTTGGAACCCCCTGAGTTAGCATTCCATTCTGCAAACGGTGTCACATATTGTAATAAAAAGAATGTGCTGATATGATAATTTTATTAAGTGCGGAAACGGGGCGGTCCGATGAGAGTTCATGTTACGGAGCTGGTGAACGGAGATACTTTAAACAAGGATATATACAACAGTTACGGGTTAATGGTTATTTCCTCGGGCACGGTCCTGCAGTCTAAAGAAATATCCAAGCTCTATCTTCATTCCATTGATTACGTGGACATTCTGACCCGCGCAACCCTGCACGACCTGGAACCGGACAAGCTGGACAATCCTTATTTAAGTTCAATGCATTCCGAATACATATCAGCCCTTCAGGGCATCGAATCCCTATTCGCACAGGCTTTCCAGGATGGTAAATTCGAACACGAACAGATGGAATCTTCCTTCGGACCGCTTGTGATTAACTTTAAGCAACAGACGGATGTCGTCACCCTCTTACTTACTTTAAACAGCAAGGATGACTATACATATCAACATAGCGTACAAGTGGGCATGATTTCTTATTACATAGCCAAATGGTTGGGACTGCAGGAAGAAGAAGCGCTGATTGTCGGCAAAGCCGGTTTCTTGCATGATATCGGGAAATGCAGAATCGATGAGTCCATCCTAAATAAACCCGGACGTCTTACCGAGACGGAATATACGGAAATCAAACAACATACCATCCACGGTCATGAAATTATCTCCCGCTCCATCGGAAGTTCTGTCTACTCCAGAGTCGCGCTGGAACATCATGAACGGATGGACGGTCAAGGATATCCGAACGGGAAGAAGGGTGATGAGTTGCACTTCTACTCACGGATTGTGGCTGTAGCCGACGTATACAGCGCGATGATCTCCTCAAGAGTTTACCAGGAGAAGAGGGATTTACTCACCGTGCTGAAAGAATTGAACCGATGCAGCTTCGGTGAACTGGATCCCGTCATTACTCAGACCTTTATCAAAAATATGATCCCCAATTTTATAGGCAAAAAAGTCATGCTGAAATCCGGCGAAACCGGTGAAATCGTAATGAACAATCCCAATGATTTCTTTAGTCCCCTTCTGCAAATCGGAGATCAGTTCTGCGATTTATCCAAACAGAGCGAGGCTGAAATCGATACGATCTTTATGTAAAGAACACCGCAGAACTGGTACTTAAGAGCCCGCTCTGCGGTTTTTTATGCGTACAGAATCTTTGGCCGCCCTATTGAACCAATCTCTTCGCGGTCAGGAACGTTCTCTTCCAATATGCTTTATTGATATCCGTAATTTGGACTCCGTTTTGAGGCTCTGGTGAAGCGTGTATCATTTGGTTGTCCCCCATATAAATGGCCACATGGCCAATCGTACGGTTGGATTTGAAACGTCCCGGTACGTAGAAGAACATCAAATCGCCGGGCCGTAGATTTTTCCGGCTTACTTCTATGCCGTTCCTTGCTTGTGAACGGGCCGTACGAGGCAAATTCACTCCGTATTTATCAAACACATGTTGAGTAAATGTAGAGCAATCAAACGTTCCGGATTTCGGATAGGATTCTGTGCCGAATTCGTAATCCACGCCAATATACTTCTTCGCAGTCGAGAGTAGACTGGATTCATTCGCGGAAACAAGTGCAGGCAAAGCCTCTTCCTGATCTCCGTTCATGGATGGTGAAGTGCCATCCCCTGAAGTTTCGTTGCCTTGAGCTTCATTCCCTTGAGTTTTGCTTCCCTGATCTTCTTCACCCGATGGTGAATGAGGTTCGTCTCCGAAATTGAGGTTCGGGTCATTCCCCTCATCCCCATCATTAAAGTTTAACCCGTCAACGGGAATGGAGGAAGGGGACAACACAAGTCCGTCAGTTCCCGCTTGAGCGTTCATATCGTTACGAAACATATCCTCAGCGGCGGAGGCAGGCATATAAACGCCTCCGTTGATAAGAACGGACGGTTTGCTAAGCTGGATCTGCTCGCCCTCAGTCTTTACAACATTGGAATTCACATTGAACTCAAACTCCTCGCCGTAATCGCCTAATTTCAGAATGCCCGCGCTTTCGTTGAACTTAGAACGGAATTCCAGTGTTTCGGCGAGCTGAGAAACCGAAATATATTTCTCCCCTTCCCGCTCCATATAGGGAATCGTCACCGGGCTTAAGCCGCCACTCTGCATTCGAAATCTTCCGGTTCCGCCATTTGGCGGGATATCCGCCGCGCCCCGGCCTTTAAGCTGCATCTCCCGAATTTGACGCCTTTGCTCTCCTTGTTGCATTTGTAACTGTTGTTCCTGTAATTGACCTTCATGTTGTAAGTGAGGCGGGATTTCGGACAGACCTTGGCTTTGATTCTGACCTGTCCCTCCGCAACTCGGCAGTAACAAGATCCCGCCGGCTATAGCCGCCATAATCCATTTATCATTGCGGTGTTTCTTTGGTTGATTCACTTGGAGTCCCCTTCCGCTTTAAGTTACTTGCATGTCATCCATTAGCATGAGGTTCCCAAAGTGAATTTATGCAAAAGAAAAGACACAGCCGCAAGCGGCTATGCCTTTATGATCATTCTGTATTGGACTATTTATTATCCGATTGAGCCTTCCATTTCGAACTTAATCAATCTGTTCATTTCCACCGCGTATTCCATCGGCAATTCCTTGGTGAACGGTTCGATAAAGCCCATAACGATCATCTGAGTCGCATCCGCTTCCGTTAAGCCGCGGCTCATCAGATAGAACAATTGGTCTTCGGATACTTTGGAAACCGTAGCCTCATGCTCCAACGTGATGTTATCATTCAGAATCTCATTATAAGGGATTGTGTCCGAAGTAGACTGTTTATCCATAATTAACGTATCGCATTTAATGTTCGCTTTCGAACCTTGGGAGTTACGTCCGAAGGAAGCCAAACCGCGATAAGTCACTTTGCCGCCATGCTTGGAGATGGACTTCGACACAATGGTGGAGGACGTATCCGGCGCAAGATGAGTCATCTTGGCTCCCGCATCCTGATGCTGACCTTTGCCGGCAACCGCGATGGATAGTACCATCCCTTTAGCGCCGCGACCTTTGAGAACAACAGCGGGGTACTTCATGGTAAGCTTCGAACCGATGTTACCGTCAACCCATTCCATGGTTGCATTTTCTTCAGCTACCGCACGCTTTGTAACCAAGTTGTAGATGTTAGGCGCCCAGTTCTGTATCGTTGTATAACGCACGCGCGCGTCCTTCATGGCAAGGATTTCAACAACCGCGCTGTGAAGCGAGTTCGTGCTGTATATTGGCGCTGTACAGCCTTCTACATAATGCACGGAACTGCCTTCATCCGCTAGAATCAGTGTACGCTCGAACTGTCCCATGTTCTCGGAGTTGATACGGAAGTACGCCTGTAGAGGCACTTCACATTTCACGCCTTTCGGAACGTAGATGAAACTTCCGCCGGACCATACGGCACTGTTCAATGCCGCAAATTTGTTGTCGTTCGGAGGAATAATCGTACCGAAAAATTTACGGAACAGCTCCGGGTGTTCACGCAATGCCGTATCCGTATCCGTGAAGATTACGCCTTGATCTTCAAGATCTTTCTGCATGCTGTGATA
The DNA here is from genome assembly GCF_001644605.1 of Paenibacillus swuensis. Lineage (NCBI taxonomy): Bacteria > Bacillati > Bacillota > Bacilli > Caryophanales > Paenibacillaceae > Paenibacillus > Paenibacillus swuensis. The sequence continues at coordinate 4,813,019 of NZ_CP011388.1, forward strand.
TACGACTTCGGATTCATATTGAGCGGATACGCCGGCAAGGAACTTCTGCTCCGCTTCCGGGATACCCAGCTTGTCGAAAGTTTCCTTAATTTCAGAAGGAACTTCCTCCCAAGTTTTCCCTTGCTTCTCAGACGGTTTTACATAATACTGGATTTCATTGAAATCCAAGTCATCCATATTCCCGCCCCATGTTGGCATAGGCATTTTGTAGAACTGCTCCAAGGATTTCAAACGGAAATCCAACATCCACTCGGGCTCATTCTTCATTTTGGAAATTTCGATGACGATTTCTTTCGTTAAGCCTTTTCCTGATTGGAAGATGGACTTATGTTCGTCACGGAAGCCGTACTTGTAATCTTCCATTTCCGGCATTTGTTTAGCCATGGCACATACCTCCTGTAAATTGATGTTGAAGTTGAAATTAAGATTTATGTTCGGATTGCTCGATACCCTTACGTAAGGCGTTCCAAGCCAATGTAGCGCATTTGATGCGAGCCGGGAACTTGTTGACACCCGAGAGCGCCTCCAGATCCTCATAGTCCCCGAAGTCAACCTCTTCGCCTTTCATCAAGGACGAGAACTTCTCAGCCATCTCTAGCGCTTCATCCAACGTATGACCTTTGACGGCCTCCGTCATCATGGATGCGGAAGAGAGCGAGATGGAACATCCTTCACCGACGAACTTCGCCGCTTTCACGATATTGTCCTCCACTTGCATTTGCAGCTGGATCTTATCACCGCAAGTCGGATTATTCAATTCGATGGTAACAGCTCCGTCTTCAAGCTGGCCCCGGTTACGCGGATTTTTATAATGATCCATTATGACTCTTCTGTACAAATCATCCAATTGCATGACCGAAGTACTCCTTTGTTTTTAGTAAGGCTTCGACTAAGCGGTCAACATCTTGTTCCGTATTATAGAGATAGAAGCTGGCGCGCGCCGTAGCAGACACTTCTAACCAGCGCATCAGGGGCTGACAGCAATGATGACCGGCACGAATGGCAATACCTTCAGTGTCCAGCACCGTAGCCACGTCATGCGGATGCACATCGCCAAGATTAAAGGTAATGAGTCCGGCTCGGTTATCGCGCGGACCATAGATGCTGATGTCGGGAATACCGCTCATTCGATCCATCGCGTAGGCTGTTAACTGCTTCTCATGAGCATCAATGTTATGAAGTCCGATCTCCTGAAGGAAATCAATAGCCGCTCCAAGTCCGACAGCGCCTGCGATGATCGGCGTTCCGCCTTCGAATTTCCAAGGAAGCTCCTTCCAAGTGGAGTTATACAGATCCACATGGTCAATCATTTCGCCCCCGAATTCAATCGGTTCCATACCTTCAAGAAGTACTTTCTTTCCATACAATGCCCCGATCCCGGTAGGCGCACACATCTTATGACCGGATAGCGTATAGAAATCACAATCCAAATCTTGTACGTCGATCTTCATATGGGGTGTGCTTTGCGCGCCGTCAACCAGCATCTTGGCGCCGTGACGATGTGCAATCGCGGCGATTTCCTTCACCGGATTAACGACACCCAGCACATTCGAGACGTACATGACAGAAACAAACTTCGTTCTTTCTGTAATTGTGGCTTCCGCATCCGCAATCGTAATGGAACCGTCAGGCTGTAACGGTATATATTTCAGAACGGCGCCGGTCGCTTTCGCGACCTGCTGCCAAGGAATTAAGTTGCTGTGATGCTCCATCGGAGTAATGACGATTTCGTCGCCTTCACCGCACACAGCCCGCGCGTAGCTTGAAGCAACCAGATTAATAGCCGTTGTTGTTCCGCGCGTAAAAATAATTTCCTGCGTGGAACGGGCATTAATAAACTTCTGCAGCTTTTCTCGCGCACCTTCGTAAGCGTCTGTCGCGCGGGATCCAAGTGTATGCACACCGCGATGTACATTCGCGTTGTCCCATTCATAGTAGCGTTTGACGGCATGGATGACGGATTCCGGTTTCTGGGAAGTGGCTGCGCTGTCCAGATAGACAAGCGGGTGGCCGTTGATTTCTTGTTGTAGGATCGGGAAAAGCTCACGGATTTGTGAGGAATTCATCGCCCTAACTTCCTTTCAATCATACCCTGTAATTGATTGCGAATGGGTTCCAACGGAATTTCGGCAACAACAGGCGCAAGGAATCCATAAATAATGAGACGCTCAGCTTCTTGTTTACTTATACCACGAGACATCATGTAGTAAACCTGCTCAGGATTCACTTGACCTACTGAAGCTGCATGTCCTGCCGTAACATCGTCTTCATCGATCAGCAAAATCGGATTCGCGTCGCCGCGCGCTTTGGGGCTCAGCATCAACACTTTCTCGGTCTGTTCTCCGTTAGCTCGTGTGGCGCCCTTCTCAATCTTAGTAATCCCGTTAATGATGGCGCTGGCGCTGTCTCTCATAACGGCGCGCGTAATCATCTGGCTGTCGGAGTCCATTCCGAAGTGAATGGCATGTGTCGTAATGTTAAGGCTCTGATCGTTCGAGCCTACGCATAACACCTTGGCATCCGATTCCGAACCGTTTCCTTTAAGAATAGAAGTGGTTTCGCTAACCGCTTTACCGTCATTCAACTCGCCGACAATCCATTCCATCCGTGAATCGTTCTCTAACACGGCACGGCGGTAGGATAAATCCACCACATGGTCGCCGAACGCGTGAATGGAGGAATATTGAACCTTAGCTCCCGGTTTGGCGAACACTTCTACAACACCGTTGTGCACCTGAGGCTTCCCTTTGTCGGAGGAAAGGTAGTTATCCACGTAAGTAACGCGGGAGTTCGCCTCGGCCACGATCAAGACATGCGGCGCGAATGTAGCGGAACTGTCCTCCGCGTAGAATAGGGCTTGAAGAGGAACCTTCACGTCCACGTTGCGGGGCACATAAAGGAAAACCCCGCCGTTCCATGCTGCCGCGTGAAGTGCTGTTAAGCGATTCTCTTCAACAAGCACGGCTTGCATCAGGTAAGATTGAACCAATTCGGCGTGTTCGCGGGCTGCCTCTTCCAAGCTGGTGAAAATAACGCCTTGACTGGCAAGTTCGGCGGATAACCGCGTATAAACTACGCTTGAATCCTTCTGAACAAGCAGGTTCTCGCCCTGCGCCGCTTCCGTAATTAAAGCTAACGCTTCCTGTGGCAATTCTGCCGGAGAAGCGATCGGTGCGGACGCTTTAGGCGCTCCGTAGGCATCCAGATTCCAGCGGGTAATATTTGTTTTTTCCGGTTTCGGAAGTTCCAGTTGACCGGCAAGTTCCAATGCTTTAAGCCTAAGTTCAGCAAGCCATGCAGGCTCGCTCTTGCTTTCGGATAAGGCACGGACCGCGTCCGGGTTCAACGGAAGAATGGTATTTGTGCTCATGCTTCTTTGCTCCCCCTTTGGTTAGACGCTCTCGCCTACAGTTTCGTCCACGATGCCGAGTTCTTCTTTCACCCAGTCGTAGCCTTCGGCTTCAAGACGCTTAGCCAATTCAGGTCCTCCGGACTTCACGATGCGGCCTTGCATCATCACGTGAACATGATCCGGAGTAATATAATCAAGCAAACGCTGATAGTGAGTAATGATCAGGAAACTGCGGTTCTCGTCGCGCATCGCGTTAACACCCGCGGCAACAATACGCAAAGCGTCAATATCCAAGCCGGAATCAATTTCATCCAGTATGACAAGCTTCGGATCCAATAGCATCATTTGCAAAATTTCGTTGCGTTTCTTCTCGCCGCCGGAGAAGCCTTCATTCAAGTAACGGTGTGAAAACTCGGGATTCATTTCTAGCTCTTTCATCTTGCTTTCCATCTGACGGATAAACTTGATCAGTGAAATCTCGCTGCCTTCTTCCCTGCGCGCATTGATTGCGCTGCGAAGGAAATCGGAATTGGTTACACCTGTGATCTCGCTTGGATACTGCATCGCCAGGAACAGGCCGGCGCGGGCGCGCTCATCTACGGCCATATCCAACACATCTTCGCCGTTCAATGTAACGGAGCCGTCTTGCACTTCATATTTAGGGTGGCCCATAAGCGTGGAAGCAAGGGTACTCTTACCTGTGCCGTTCGGTCCCATGATCGCGTGTATTTCGCCGCCTTTAATATCCAGGTTAATGCCTTTCAGAATTTCTTTCCCTTCAATAGTGGCTTTTAAGCCTTCTATTGTAAATTGCAATGTGGACATGAAATGTTACCTCCGTGAAATAAGTATAATGAGAAAAATCCCGAGTGGAATTCTTCTTATTTAGTAATTATTCTAATTTGATTCTCAATGATTCTCAATATAAATATAGCTTAACATATCTCCCGGATAAAGACCAATGACCGGACAAGCTTTTGCTCAAAAAAAGAAGGTTATGGTCTACATTACTCCTTAGCAGGTCGACTTTACGTGGCAAGCGCATGTTTTAAACGCAGATGTTCCTTCTCAAATTCGGTATCATTCAGCACGGGGGACAAGGGGCCCGCAGCTTCCATCCGGTCTTGTTCCAACCGCACCCACGATTTGCACCCCAGATATTCCGGCACAACCGGCAGAGTCACGGGATTCTCCAACATATACACGCGTAGAACAAGCAAGTGTAGAGGCTGCTTACGTTTCCATTTCAACCGTTCTTCGGCAAAAGCGTCCGTACCGATATGAAAATCAGCAATGCGGATTAAATCTTCCGTGTCCGTTATTTCAATACTTTCCACAACCTTGGCGCATGCGGACACTGTAACAGTCTGCCCTGTCTGATCCCAATTCACAAGCGTTTCGTCAATTTCAAGACGGTGTGATTCTTTGATCCATTCTTTTTTCTGATGTTCGTAGGTTGGATAAAGATAGAAGGTATGGCTTCGCACCTCAAAATGCCGCGTCTCTTCCACAATTCCGCCTTTTCGCATCATGATGATCTGCGCGCCTTCCTGCAGCGCCTTTGTGGTGACCGCCCATTCCTTGAGCGCGATGGACTCCGGTATGAACATCATTATTTCCTCCTCTGCCAACATGAATACCAAAATTATAATGAAGCTTCCTGCTGAAAACAACTGCAAACTATGGTCTGAGGATTAGGTATGTTCATCATGTGGGTTCTATTTTATAATAGGTTCAAATGCGCTCGCGTTTATCATGTATTCTGGGGAGGTTTTTACGCAATGTCCGCTTACCATCCGCTGAACGAAGCAGAAGCGATCGAAATAGCACGTACTTTACCCGGCTTGTTTAGTCCCGGAGCCGAATTGACCAGCCGTGAAATCGGCGACGGCAATTTAAACCTGGTGTTTCATATCAAGGATGCTTCCGCATCCCGCAGTATCATTATGAAACAAGCTCTGCCCTACGCCAAAGTCGTGGGGGAATCCTGGCCGCTGACGCTGGACCGGGCCCGTATTGAAAGCGAAGCTTTGCTGCTTGAGGGTACTTTATGTCCTGGTTTGGTTCCTCATGTCCACTTGTACGATCCGGAGATGTCATTAATTGTCATGGAAGATCTAAGCGACCATGTCATCATGCGTAAAGGGCTGATTGAGGGCAACCGTTATCCGCTGTTTGCCGATCACATCTCCACTTTCCTCGCGAACACGCTCTTTTTCACTTCCGATCTCGGCATGAATCAGCAAGAGAAGAAAGAGCAGGTCAAGCGATTTATTAATCCGGAGTTGTGCAAAATTACCGAGGATCTGATCTTCGACGATCCTTACCGGGATGCGGACACCAACAATTTCGCCGAATCGATTCGCGACGAGGCCGAAATGCTGTGGCACGACGGAGAACTTCACCTGGAAATCGCGTTGCTTCGTCATAAGTTTCTCACGCATGCGCAAGCGCTCTTACACGGGGACTTGCACACAGGCAGCGTGTTCATTCGCGAGGATTCAACGAAAGTAATTGACCCTGAATTTGCCTATTATGGCCCTATGGGATTTGATATCGGCGCCGTTATCGCAAATCTGCTGTTGAATTACGCGGGTCAGGAAGGTTGGACCCGGGATGAAGCGGAGAGAGTTGCTTACAGAGCCTATTTGCTTGAAACCGTGAGAGAGGTCTGGAATGGATTTGAGACGAAATTCCGCAAGTTGTGGGATGATCAGATCCAGGACCGAATGTCTGAAGCGTCAACAGCGTTTCAGGATGTCTATGTGAAATCCGTCCTGCAGGACGCCATCGGATTCGCGGGCGCCAAAATGATTCGCCGCATCGTTGGTCTGGCTCACGTTGCTGATATTGATACCCTGACCGATGACGCGACGCGCGAAAGGGCTCAGCGACTTGCGCTGGCTGTAGGTAAAGCCCTTGTGAAACTGAATCGCCGGGCCGTTACGATTGATGAAGTCATTGAAATTGCCGAGCAACAAAGCTCGTTTGTTAAAGCATAACCTAGCATACTACAAGACTTATTTGTAAAGAGAGGAGTACCATCATGACCCCCGAAGAATTTATTCATACAGAGACACAACCTACTGACGGACAAGCCGGTTGGATCCAATCCGTCCGCTGGAACGCTTCGGAGCACAGGCTGGATCTGCTTGATCAGCGGCTGTTGCCGGAAGAAATCCGGTACTTGCCGCTTCACACCTCCCGGGACGTATGGGAGGCAATCCGTCACTTGGCGGTGCGCGGCGCCCCCGCCATCGGCATCAGCGCCGCGTTCGGCGTCTACCTCGGCATCCGGGATGCCGGGGGCGATGCGGCCGCGGTGCTTGAAGAAACGCGGAAGCAGGCCGAGTATCTGGCCACTTCGCGCCCTACCGCGGTCAACCTGTTCTGGGCGCTTGACCGCATGAAAGCCCGGGCGGACGAGCTCGCTTCGCGGCAGGATCTCACCCCGGCCGGGATGAAACAGGCGCTTCTGGAGGAAGCGCTGGGCATCCAGGCCGAGGACGAGGAAACCTGCCGCCTCATCGGCGAGCACGCCCTGGAGCTGTTCCAAGACGGCATGGGCGTGCTCACGCACTGCAATGCCGGAGGCTTGGCGACGGCGCGGTACGGCACCGCGCTCGCGCCGATCTATCTCGCGCAGGAGCGCGGGATCTCGCTCCGCGTGTTCGCGGACGAGACACGCCCTGTGCTGCAGGGCGCCAGGCTGACCGCCTTTGAACTGCAGCAGGCCGGCGTCGACGTGACGCTGATCTGCGATAACATGGCCGGCATGGTCATGTCCAAAGGCTGGGTGCAGGCGGTCATTGTCGGCACGGACCGCGTTGCCGCCAACGGCGATGTGGCCAACAAGATCGGAACTTACAGTGTCGCCGTGCTGGCCAAAGCGCATGGCATTCCCGTATACGTGGCATGCCCTTTATCCACCATCGATCTGACCACCCCAACGGGCGATGAAATCCCGATCGAGGAACGCCCGGACAGCGAAATCACCGAAGGCTTTGGTAAACGCACGGCCCCTGTAGGCGTGAAGGTGTTTAACCCGGCATTCGATGTAACGCCGAACGAATATGTATCCGCCATTATTACGGAAAAAGGAATTGTCTACCCGCCATATAACGTGAATTTGGCCAAGTTGTTCGACATTTAGGTCAGCCGTGAAGAAACCCGCCGTTCCTGTTGGAACATGGCGGGTTTCTTGTATTCTACATCATTCGAAGGATAGCTTCTCTTCCCTGCATCCCTTTAACAATTCCGTGCGCTTCCGCGGTATGCGTGACGGATTCCAATGGAGCTTCGAGCAAATCCTCCAGTGTTTTCACCCCTAAGGCGCGTCCCGCGATAATTTCCCGATCCCGCAATCGTTCGTTCAGCAAAGCGACATCCAGCGCACCGCACATGATGTACCCTTTGTCCGTCGTGACCACAACCAGCGTCGTCTTTGGCAACTTAACCTCGATGCCGATCGCTGTTTTATCCCCTATCGCGATTGGTTCAACTCTTACCATAGTCTCTCCCCCATCCGATATGAAGTTCATACTTCTTTATGTATATGCACAAGGCGGATTGTTGTGACGATGGTTAAATAAATCATGCGGAGGCGCCCCAAAGATTAGTTTCCGCTCTTGCACACAGGGCACGTGAAAAAGACCATTTCCGACGAAATGGTCTTTAAGTAAATTTCATTATGGTTTATTCCGTTGTACGGCAGTCATAGCAACTAATGTCCACCCCGTTAAGAATGCAACGCCTCCAAGCGGTGTTATCGCTCCAAGCACTTTAATGCCCGTGACACTTAGAATATACAAGCTGCCGGAGAATAAGATCATCCCTGTCAGGAACATCGTTCCTGCCCAAGTCCAACGCTTGCTCCCTGTGAACTTATCCGATAGTGAAGCCAGGAATAACAGCGCCAGAGCATGCGCGATATGGTACTGCACACCTGTCTCGAACGTTGCTTTCGTGCCGTGTTCCTCCAAAACCGGTTCAAGACCATGCGCTCCAAACGCGCCGATGGCGACCGCCAGGAAGGCGGATACCGCTCCCCAAAGGATGAATTTATTAGTCGTTTGCATAAGCTGTTACCTCCGGATTTCATCTTTCATCATTTCTATCTTAGGAGATTCCGACGGCGGAAGCAACCGGAGGAAACATCGGCTATGTGCTACTTCACTAAACCATGCGGGTCAATGACGAATTTTCTGGAAGCCCCTCTATCGAATGCCTGGTAAGCTCCAGGAGCTTCCTCCAGTGAAATTCGGGTAGCGTTTACGGCTTTGGCAATCTGCGCGCGACCAGACATGATAGACATCATCAGATCCCTGTTATACTGCATAACCGGCGTCTGTCCGGTCACGAACGTATGCGACTTCGCCCAGCCCAAGCCGAAGCGGATCTTCAGCGTACCGATCTTCGCGTCTTCATCCACGGCGCCCGGATCCCCCGTTACATACAGTCCCGGAATACCCAGTCTGCCGCCGGCCCGCGTCACTTCCATGATGGAGTTCAGCACCGTTGCAGGCGCCTCCTCATGCCCCTTGCCGTGTCCATGAGCTTCAAAACCTACGCAGTCAATCGCGCTGTCTACTTCGGGCACGCCCAACAGTTGGTCGATCTGCTCGCCAAGGTTGCTGTGCACACTCAGGTCAACCGTCTCGCATCCGAAGCTGCGGGCTTGCGCCAACCGCTCCGCATTCAGGTCGCCGACGATAACAACCGCCGCCCCGAGCAGCTGTGCGGAATGGGCCGCCGCCAAGCCGACAGGACCCGCACCGGCCACATAGACGGTTGATCCAGGTTTTACGCCTGCGCTGACCGCTCCGTGATAGCCTGTTGGGAAGATGTCTGACAGCATCGTTAAATCCATAATTTTCTCCATTGCTTTATCTTTATCTGGAAATTTCAACAGCTGAAAGTCGGCATAAGGTACCATGACATATTCGGATTGACCTCCGACCCAGCCGCCCATGTCGACATAACCGTAAGCAGATCCGGGACGATCCGGATTGACATTCAGACATACGTTCGTGTTGCGTTCCTTACAGCTGCGGCAACGTCCGCAGGCAATGTTGAACGGGACCGAGACGAGATCCCCCTTCTTGATGAACTCTACGTCCCGTCCGACTTCAATGACCTCGCCTGTAATCTCATGTCCCAACACAAGGCCGCTTGGCGCCGTCGTTCTTCCCCGCACCATATGCTGGTCGCTGCCGCATATATTCGTAGTTATAACTTTAAGAATAACGCCGTGCTCGCATTTACGCCCGATATTCCTAGGGTTGACCCCTGGACCGTCTTTCAGGACCAGATCTGGATACTCCGTATTTCGAACTTCAACTTTTCCCGGTTCTGCGTAAACGACCGCGCGATTTCCCGCCATATGTAAGCATCTCCTCAGCTATATGATTTATTTAGTAAATTCCGATAGTCAACATTGCGCCAATTCTCCATCTCTCCGGTCTTCGGCCTGCCCTCCCTTCGAGAAATCCTTGTAAACGCTTTAAATCATTGTATTTCAACTGGCAAAATCCGTCAACGAAATCCGCCGAGCGGAATAATCTCAACCAAAGCGCCTTTCAGCGCCGGTTTACCGCCGCCCGGAAGCACAATCAGACAAGTTGCTTCGGGCACCGAACGCATCATACTGGAGCGGGCATGAGGTAAGGGCTCGGCGAGGAGCATACCGGCATCGCCGCGCAGCTTTCCCTGAAGGTAGCGGGGATGAGGGCTTCCCTTGAGGACCGGCTCTGACAAGAAGGCGTGCAGCGCGTCTTTTTTCGTGAAAGGCGCTCCTTGCAGAGCGCCTATACAGAGGGACGCAAACAGTTCAAATCCGACAAAGCAAGCACCGGGATTGCCAGAAAGTCCGAGCACCAGACGATGCGTGGAATGTGGATTTAGCAGGAGCCCAGGGCGATGTTCCTCCCCCTCTTCCCCCGACTCTATATGCTTATCGCCGCAATCCCCCGGGGCCGTCAAAGGCAACAGCCCTGCCGATGTCGGACTGCCGGGCCGCATGAACACTTTATTGAATAATAAGCAAGTATCGCGAACGAATACTTCCGCCATGACATCCCGTTCACCCACGGAGACAGCTCCTGTCGTAATAACCAAGTCCGTCTTCAAGGCTACTGAGCGAATGAAATCTCGCGCCTTGTAAGCATCGTCTTCGATAATGCCGTAATCGTAAGGTATACCGCCATATTGCCTGACGAGGGCGGCTAGCATGGCGCCGTTACTGTTGTGGATCATGCCCGCCGGCATGGCTTCATCCATCTTGCCTCCCGCATCCGGTCTCGGGTGAAGGAGTTCGTTCCCGATACTGATGATCCCTACGCGCGGCTTCCTGTACACACGAATCCGGCGATGGCCCGCCGCAACAAGCAGACCGATGTCGGACCCGCCGAGCCTGCGCCCTTGAGGGATCAACACCTCGCCGCGCTCCCATTCTTCACCGATCCGCGCGATGTGCCTGCCCGGAATGACGTCATGCTTCAATTGAATATATAATCTGTTGCCTTTCGTATATTCATCTGTTTCCTCCAGCATGACGATCGACGTCGCGCGCTCGGGAACTTCCGCGCCCGTCATGATGCGAGCCGCCGTCCCGGGATCAAGCGGCCGCGGAAAGTTACTCCCGGCCGAAATATCTTCTGTTACCACAAGACATGGCCGCGTCTTCCCCGCTGTAATTCCTTCTTCGACGCTTAAGTTAACCGCGTATCCGTCCACGCCTGAACGCTCAAAACGGGGCATCGGAAACATCGCCATCACGTCTTCCGCCGCGACCCTGTCCGCCGCTTCCACGAATGCTACGTATTCCGTCCCGAGCGGAAGACACGTCTCAATCAACCTCTGTTGCGCCTCCGCTACAGAAACTCCGCTCCTTACTCTGCGGGCTTTACGCCTGGTGATCATAACGGTTCCTCTTTGGTCATGACAGCCGTATCCAAGATTCGTTCCGGATGAGTATATACGTTTAATCGGTTGCCCCGAATGAATCCAACCGTAGTGATGTTGAGATCATTGGCCAGCTTTAAAGCGAGATCGGTAGGCGCGGACTTGGAGAGGAGAATTCCCGCCCCCATTTTCGCCGCCTTGAGGACCACCTCGGAGGACATCCGCCCGCTGAACGCGATGACCTTATCGCGCATGGAAATGCGGTGGAGCAGGCAATATCCGTACAGTTTGTCCAGCGCGTTATGCCTGCCGATATCGGATCGGACCAGGAATAGTCCGTCGGACCCGCAGAGGGCGGCATTATGTACACCGCCGGTCTGTTCGAAATCCGCCGATTCCCGCTGAAGCGCATTCATCAATTGGAAGCAGGTTTCTACCGTAATCGGAACACTTGTCATGATCGTTCTGGCTGTTTGGACATCACTTCGAAGGTAGAACTGCCTGCTTTTGCCACAACACGAACCAATCCAACGCTTGCTGTGATCCCCTGACCGCATGTGATTCTTCCGATGCAACTCGACATGCGCGAAGCCTGTGCCTTCATCCACATCCACCCGGCTCACATCGTTCGATGTCCGAATCCATCCTTCCGACGCCAGAAAGCCATACGTCAACTCCAGCAGATCGGATGGTGTGCATACGAGCGTAGCAAACTCCTCCCCGTTCACCTTGATCGTCAACGGCCATTCCGTGGCAATCCGATCTTGGCTTCTGAATAACATGCCCGCATCATATCGAATGACTTCCCAATCCGCATTGCTTTGAAGTTCCACCCTGCGATCTCACTCCTCTTCGTTGTCCGATTCTTCCTCAGGCTTTCGCGCCAACTTCCGATCCTTTCGGCTATAGAACGAATCCGCCTTCTCTATCATGACACCTGTATTATATTCGGGAATGCCGGCATGGGGCTCGTATACGCCCTTGGGGAGCAGCGGATTCGCTTCCGGCCAGAACATGGCTGCATTCCCCGCCCTGATATCGGCTAAGCGTATACGGCCTTGAAATCTGCCATGCTCGTTGTAAACAACAATCGATTCGCCGCTTGCCAACCCGAGCTTCGCCGCATCGTCCGCGCATAGGAGCACATCGCCGCGATCCGCGCCGTTGAAGGGATCCTGATCTCCGAAGATGAGAGAATTGAACTGCTTTCCCCTTCGAGTAGTCAGATAAAAGCGTCCTTCGGCTTTTCTTAACTCGGGCAATTCAATCGGGATCAGCCTGCCTCGACTGTCAGGCGTCGGACAAGTGCCGCCCTCGCAAAGCCACGCGCCTCCCCACTGAAAGAAATCGCCCTGTCGGGACAGTTCTTGAATGCCGTCGTAATAAGGCACCGCGCGGGCAATTTCCTCTCGAATCGCAGCAGCATGGTCAAACCAAATCTGCTCTCTGCGCTCAGGGTGCACCTGAACCGCCAAATCCCTGTAGATTTGCCATTCAGCACGGGCTTCGCCAATCCGCGGACCTTCAATTTCCGGCGAGAAGTAAACCATTCGCTCCGTTGAAGTGGACGTACCGCCTCCCGGTTGCTCATACCGTGTCATCGCCGGCAGCACGATTACCGCTTCCCGGGCGTCCACCAGTGTGGACGTGTTGAAGACGATATCCTGATGCACCCGAATCTCTACGCTTTCAAGCGCTCTGCGCATTTCATCCGGATCAGGCATCGTCTCGAGGAAATTACCTCCGGAAGTGTAAAAGAGCTTCAGTTTTCGCTCATCGCTGTCTGGCAGCAACGCATTCTCCAACGATACACCGACAATGTCTCCATGCCATCGCGGAATGGAAAAGCCCCAGAGACCTTCAATTCGCTCTATATCCACATCGTTGAATTCGCCGCCGGGCAAGGAGAAAGGGTCCGCTCCCATTTCGCCGGAACCCTGCACGCCGCTGTGTCCGCGAATCGGCATTAAGCCGCAATGCTCTCTGCCGAGAAATCCGCGCAGCAGGGCCAGATTCGCGACTTGCGAGATGTTATCGGTACCGAACCGGTGCTGCGTTAATCCCATGCTCCACACAAAGACGCCGGTACGCGCCTTGGCCAGAAGCTCGGCGAATTCCGTCATCCGGGTTCTGGACAAGCCTGAAGAGGCTTCCAGCTGTGTCCAGCTTTGCTTCTCGATATGTGTCTGCAACGGCTCGATACCGGTCGTATGGTCCCCGATAAAATTCCAATCCACAGCGGAACCCCGAGTTGTCGCTTCCATTTCAAACCAAGCCTTCATCACGCCGTTCATAAATGCGATATCACCGCCGATGTTCACCTTGTAGTAATCATCCGCAAGCTTCGTACCGAACAAGGCCGATTCCGGCACCGAGGGAATCCAATAAGCGTCCATTGCCGGCTCGTGATAAGGGTTGATGACAATGATTTTTGTGCCTTTTCGTTTCGCTGCATACATATATTTTGTGGACACCGGCTGATTGGTCGCCGCGACGCTGCCCCAGAACACCAGCACATCCGTACCGATCCAGTCCTTATAGTTACAGGTGGAAGCGCCGACGCCGACCGAACGCTTCAATGCCGTCTTCGAAGGCGAGTGGCAGATCCGCGAAGCGTTGTCGATATGATTCGTGCCCAGGAATCGCGCGGTCTTGGCGCCGACATAATACGATTCGTTCGTAATGCCTCTTGCCGTCATATAGAAGGCGATCTGCTTAGGAGGAAGGCTGCGAATCTTGTTCGCGATCCGCTCCAGCGCTTGGTCCCAGGTTATGCGGCGAAACCGGTTCTCGCCTTTCTCCCGCAGCAGCGGGTATGGTATACGGCCAAGCTTGCGAAGCTCCGCGCTGTTCAACTTGCGCAGCGCGTCCATGTCGGCGTACAGATGCGCATCCTTCATGGCCGGCATCGTGTTCAGGCGCAACAGGTTCAAGCGCGTAGTGCACAGATGCGGACCTTCGAGCGTTCTGTCGTAAAGCCCGGATACCCCTAGCGCGCACCCGTCGCATACGCCCTGAGTGAGCATCCGGTATGCGTAGGGCAAAGCGTCCCGATTGTCCCAAGCGACCTTGAGCGTATCTCGAATATGATGGGGCTTTACTTTCCCGAGTCCGAACGGAATGCGGCTGACCCACAGCTTTGAATCCGGTTTGGCGGGGAGCTTGATCGGCCCGCTATGCTTCGTTGTGCTCATGGGCAGAATCCTCCTTGGTGTGAATTAATTTTGGTCATAAAAAAACCATCGCAAAAGTCCACTCCGAAGAGGTCCTTCTCACAATGGTTAGTCTTGGGCAGGATCGCTGCCAAGTGCCAACAGGCGTATTATTCAATTGTAAATTTAGCTTCAATGTTCCGGTCGAACACGAACACCGAAATGCCGAAGTCCTGATCAATATCGATGTCTACAAACAAATCGACAAACACGGCGCCTAGCAGCTCTTCCATCTCGACCGGACGGTGCTTGCGGTACATGTCCTTCACCATCTGCGTTCGCGCATCCCGGAGCAGCTGCTTCCCGTCGTCCTTGGTTGCGATAAACTTCTCCACAGGTGACAAATTTCCGCTCATCTCGCAGATCGCCCAATGCTTGCAGAACGTAGTGGATACTTCCCTCGGGCCTTTGCCCATATGCCGCTTGCGAAAAGCCTTGACCAAATTGCTGAACTCAGCTTCATATTTATTCATCAGGCGCTCCGTTCATGTACCGACCAGATGGCTCGATAGTTAATCTCGTGCATCGGGAGAATCGGTGACAGGTTCACTGTTCCGTGTCAGTCCCGTCTTCCATTATTTACGCTGGTTAGGTAAGATTATCTTACCAAGAAAGCGCACTCATGACAACAACTTCTATGGAATAGATTACCTGAGGGGAGTTTAAGCGGGATGGAACAGCAGAAACCGGTCATTCAATTCGTAGGGTACAAAAATCGGGGCAAAACCACGCTCATCTGCCGCCTCATCCCCAAACTGGCTCAACTGGGGTTGAGCGTCGGCGTGATTAAACGGGACGCGCACAACGCCGAGTTGGACAAGCAAGGCTCAGATACTTGGCAGCACCGGGAAGCCGGAGCGGCGGTCACGGCTATTACTTCAGATTGCCAAACAGCGTTGATTACAACCGCACCCACGACATTGGACGCGTTGATTGCACAGATGCAAAGCGTGGATTTCATCTTCGTGGAAGGCTTTAAGCAAGCGGGTTATCCCAAAATTATATGTGTGCAGGCGCCGGAGGATATCGCATTGGTGTATGAGCTTGAAGATCCGGTTGCCGTAGCTGCTTGGCGGACTGAGGGCTTGCCTGCGGATGTTGGTGTGCCGGTGTTGTCGATTGACGATGTGGACGGAATTCTATTGCATCTGCAAACCTGGAGAGGAAAAGGCGGTAAACCCATGTTGCCATTCGGGGGAGAACACTTATGAACAATAGCATGATGAATCCTGATCCCATCCATAACTCACGGCCTTATGTGCAAGGCATTCTGCTGTGCGGAGGACGCAGCTCCCGGATGGGAACAGATAAGGCGCTGCTGGAGGTTTCGGGACAGCCATTGCTTGTACGGTCTTGCAGACAATTGGCACAGCTTTGCGATGGTGTTACCGTTGTCTGCCTCGCCGAGAAGCTGGAACATTATCGCAGTCTGCTGACGGCAGAGCCGTTTTCAGTGTCCTTTACCCTGGATCAATATCCCGGCAAAGGGCCGCTTGCGGGCATCCACGCCGGACTGGATTCATTACGCCAAACGGGGTACGGATTCGTTGTCGCTTGCGATATGCCGTGGATCGACTCGGTACTCTATGAAAGATTGGTCCAGGAAACAAGCGACGATCCGGATTGGGTGGGCTGCGACAGACAGCCGCTGCATGCTCTCTATCATAGCCGGCTCACTTCGAACGCCGAAGCATTCCTGCAGCTAGACAAGCTGCGTCTCTGGTCTTTCGTGGACCAACTTCAATCCCGGATCGTGGATTATGATCAGCAAGATTGTTTCAGAAATCTCAATTCGCCTGAAGAATACCAAGCTTACCTTCAACGTATCTCATCAAGATCGCAGGAATGAGTTTCGTAACCGCTTGGGAGCGGTTCGAAGGTAAGCTTCTGTAATAAGTTCCGTAAGCTCGTACCAGACGGCGGCGTCGGCATCGGGATCTGCGTGCACGGCGGTCACCCAGCCATGACGGCCAATATACGGCGTCATTCGATAGGCGTCATCCTCCCGAGCAAGCAACAGCGATTGGGTTTCTTTATCCGTCTTCAAATGCAGGTTCGCCACGTCGCCGGTTTGCCCCATCATGACATAAGGTTTATCCTGAACCCGAAACGAAGTATGCCCAAAGCCGTCGATCTTCTCTTCCGTTTCCGGTAATGCCATGCAGATTGTCCGAATACGAGCCAGCAAACGCAAGCCTTTATCGGTTGTGATCAACCGCTCTGTCTCCATGCTTGATCTCCCCCTGAAATGTTCAGCTTAGTTGCATTTGGATTTTGCCAATACCATAACATGTTGCACATTCAATTTCAAAAATAAAATGACCCCTCCCTTTGCAGCGTGGAAGAGGCCGTACTTAACCTGTCAGTTGTTTAGAAATATCTTGAAGTCATCATTTTCTTCTTCGTATAAAATTCTACCCCGTCTTTACCGTTCGCGTGCAGGTCGCCATAGAAGGAATTCTTCCATCCGGAAAACGGGAAGAACGCCATGGGCGCAGGTACACCGACGTTTACCCCGAGCATCCCCGCCTCCGCCTCCTCGCGAAATTGACGGACCGCTTTGGCATTCTCCGTATAAATTACCGCGGAGTTACCATATCGGGAGGAGTTAACAATCTCAAGAGCTTGATCCAATTGTTCAGCCCGAAACACAGACAGCACGGGTCCGAAGATTTCTTCCCGGGCAATGGCCATCTCCGGCTTCACCCGATCAAAGATGGTAGCGCCAAGGTAGTAGCCTTCGTTCTCACACTGACGGTGCAACCGCCCATCCAGCAGAAGCTGAGCTCCCTCTTCCACACCCCGCTCAATATAATGTTCAATGCGTTGCTTATGCTCAAGCCGGATCACCGGTGTCAACGCCGCTTCCTCTATACCGGGTCCGACTTCCATCCCTTCTGCCGACTTGAGGAGGGCCTCCATGAAAGTCTCTCCGTCGCCGACAACCACCACAGCGGAGCAGGCCATACAGCGTTCGCCTGCGCTTCCGAAGGATGATGCGATGATATTTTCCACCGTTTTCTCTACATTCGCGTCCGGCATGACGATATGAAAGTTTTTGGCGCCGGCCAATGCCTGAACGCGCTTAGCATGCGCCGACGACCGTTCATGCACATACTTGGCTACAGGCTGTGAGCCGACGAAGGAAATCGCCGCAACCCCCTCATGGCTTGTCAGTTCATTCACGACATCCTCGCCGCCGTGCACCACGTTCAGCACACCGTTCGGCAACCCGGCTTCATGCATAAGCTCCGCTAACTTCATGGCGGTCAGCGGCGTTCGCTCTGAAGGCTTCAGTACAAATGTATTTCCGCACGCAATGGCCAAAGGAAACATCCAGCAAGGCACCATCATGGGGAAATTAAACGGGGTGATCCCGCCAATGACACCGAGTGGCACCCGAAACATCTCCGAATCCAGATCAGTCGCGATATTCGCCAGTACAGAGCCCATCAAGAGCGTGGGAGCTCCTGCCGCGAATTCCACACATTCGATCCCGCGAAGCACTTCGCCTTGAGCTTCCTTGAAGCTCTTTCCATTCTCGGCCGTAATCGTTCTCGCAAGCTCATCCGCATGCTTCTGCAGAAGTTGCCAATAGCGAAATAATACACGCGCTCTGCGGGGGACTGGTGTTCGGCTCCATTCCGGAAAAGCACCCCTGGCGGCCATGATCGCACGATCCGTATCCTCACTGGTCGATAAGGGAACTTGGGCAAGCACCTTCCCGTCGGCCGGGTTCAAGACGTTGTCGAATCGCTTGCTTGCCGAAGGAACGCTTACCCCTGCGATCCAGTTGTTAAGCGGGTCAGCCTCGTTTCCGGACCGTGTCGTGACCTCATTGTTCATCTTGTGTCCTCCGCTCCGCGATGATTCGATTTGCGATATACTTTCGGCTGTCGGCCGACCCGAGTCTAATCGATACAGGTTTTCCCTCCGGTGACAGGAGCCTCACCTCCGCCCCCTGAAGATCCTCTTGGATTCCAATAATTCTGTACTCCTGCTCTAGATAACCGTCCAACCGGGATCTCTCTTCTAGAAATTCTTCATATGCACCCATAGTGTTACACCTCTCTTCATCCTCCGGAATAGCCCACCCGCCGCAAGTATTGCCCTGTGCCGCTGTTCCCTACGAACACCTTGTCGCGAATAACAAACTCCCCCCGGACCAAAACCGAAACCGGCTCACCTGTTACTTTCAGTCCTTCGAAGGGGTTATAATCCACATTCATATGATGGGTTTCCGCAGATAAGGTTCGTTCAACAACCGGATCAAACAGCACAAGATCGGCGTCGGAGCCGACGGCGATCGTACCCTTGCGGGGAAACAGTCCGAACAGCTTGGCGGACCGAGTGGACACGATATCCACGAACTGGTTCAACCCGATCCGCCCTTTGGCCACGCCTTCGGAGTACAGAATGGAAAACCGATCTTCAATCGTTGGACCCCCGTTCGGAATAAGGCTGAAATTATGACGACCCAGATCCTTTTGCCCCTTAAAATTAAATGAACAGTGATCCGACCCCAACGTCTGCAGTTCCCCGCATCGCAACGCGTTCCACAAGGCCTCTTGATGCTCTGCTTCCCTTAGCGGCGGGGACCACACGTACTTGGCTCCCTCAAAGTCTGGACCTTCCAAGGCGGAACGATCCAGCACGAGGTATTGCGGGCAGGTTTCACCCCATACCTCCACACCGCTCGCGCGCGCTTCCGCAATTTGCTTCACAGCCTCCGCACAAGTTACGTGTACGACGTACAACTGTGACTGCGCCAAACCCGTTAATTTCGCCGCTCTGCCCGTGGCCTCTCCTTCGAGCACCGGCGGTCGCGTTAACGCGTGATAGATGGGCTCTGTGTTCCCCGCCTGCAAAGCTTCACGAATCAGATAGTCGATGACATCCCCGTTTTCCGCATGAACCATGACCAACGCACCGAGCTTTCTGGCAGCCAATAAGGTTTGAAAAAGGGTCCCGTCATCGGCCTGAAATACGTTCTTGTACGCCATGAACACTTTAAACGAGGTAATCCCCTCTTCGCGAATTACCTCCGGCAGCTCCGCCAATACCTCCGCATTCATCTCCCCGATCATCAGATGAAAACTGTAATCAATGGCAGCTTGGCCCCGCGATTTATCATGCCATGTGCGGATGCTGTCCGAGAGCGGTTTACCTTTATCCGTCAGACAAAAATCAATGATGGTCGTTGTCCCACCGAAAGCTGCGGCGCGAGTGCCGGTCTCGAAATTATCCGCCGTGACCGTACCGCCGAAAGGCATATCCAAATGGGTATGCGGATCAATACCTCCTGGAAACACATAGTAACCGGAAGCGTCTACAATCTCATGTGTTTCGCGGTTTAGGCCTTTTCCGATAGAGGCAATTTTTCCGTCCTCGATCAGAAGATCCGCCTGATACGTATCCGCGGCCGTTACGATGGTTCCGTTGATCATGATTTTGCCCATAGTTTACAGTCCCTCCTTATCCTGATCTCCCAATTCGCTGACAGCCCCAAGCTCCGCCAGCGCCGCCTGGCGTTGATTCCAGCTCATGGGCACTTCCCTTGAAGGCAGCTCCACCATTTCAATCGCCCCTTCCACAGGGCAGACAATCGCGCACAGATTGCAACCCACACAATCTTCTTCCCGAACTTGGAGATAAGTGGCGCCGGCGGCGTCCGTTAAGCGCTCAATGCATTGATGGGATGTGTCTTCACAGGCAATATGACATTTATTGCATTCAATGCAGGTGTCGGTATCGATTCGCGCTACGACCGCATAATTCAAATCCAGGTCGCCCCAATCCGAAAATTTGGAGATCGATTTTCCAATTAGATCATGTACGGATTCGAGTTCTTTCTCTTCCAGGTAAAGGGTCAGGCCGTCAATCAGGTCTTCGACAATCCGGAAGCCGTGATGCATCGCTGCCGTGCATATTTGTACGTTTGAAGCCCCCATCAGGAGGAATTCAACAGCGTCCTTCCACGTGGCAATGCCGCCGATGCCGGATATGGGAACGTACACGAAATTGTTCCGCGCGCATTCCGCCACCATATTCAGCGCGATCGGCTTAACCGCCGGTCCGCAATATCCTCCGTGCGCGCCCTTGCCGCCGACATGCGGAATCGTGTTCCATGTGTCCAAATCAACCCCGGCTAAAGAGTTGATGGTGTTGATCAGCGAGATGGCATCCGCTCCGCCCCGTACAGCCGCTTTAGCTGTAGCTGTAATGTCGGTAATGTTAGGCGTAAGCTTAACGATTACCGGCGTTTGAGCGGCTTCTTTGGCCCAAGCGGTCTGAGCCTCGACAAGGTCCGGCTGTTGTCCTGAGGCGGACCCCATCCCGCGTTCAGCCATGCCGTGCGGACAGCCAAAATTCAGCTCCAGACCGTCCACGCCCGCCGCCTCGACCCGCTTTACAATCTCGTGCCATTTGTCCCGTTTCGGTTCGACCATGAGCGATGCGACAAGGGTATGGTTAGGAAACCGTTTTTTGGTTTCATATATTTCCTGTAAATTGACCTCCAGCGGTCTGTCGGTAATCAGCTCAATATTGTTAAAACCAGCTACCCGTTGACCGTTAAAATGAATAGCTGCAAAGCGAGAGGAGGTATTGATAATCGGGTCCCCCAGCGTCTTCCACACAGCCCCTCCCCATCCCGCCTCAAATGCCCTCTGCACCTGATAACCCGTGTTGGTCGGCGGCGCGGATGCGAGCCAGAACGGATTGGGGGATCGAATTCCTGCCAGATTCGTTGTTAAGTCTGCCATGGACGAGCCCTCCTCAAACTATGGTTTAGCTGATGCAAGCAATTGGTGTATTGCCCTTGCAGCCTTCTTGCCTTGCTGAGCGGCGGATACAACCATGGCTTCTCCTTGCCCCTCGCCGAAGATGACATCGCCCGCCGCGTAAATACGAGGATCTGAGGTTTGCATCGTGTCCGGATTGACGGTAACGGTTCCCCTCCTATGCTCGATCCCCCAGCTCTCAACGAACGCGGTATGTCGTGTTTGGCCGATAGCCAATATGACCGCGTCCGCTCGCAAAAGAAAAGCGGAATGTTCAACAGGGACGAGGCTTGGTTTGTCATCAGCAAGTGGGTGGCCGACCTGCGCTTGCATTTTTACGCATTCAACCCCAGCCAATGTACCGTCCGGCCTCGTCACCAAGCGGGAGGGGGCGGTCAGCCATTCGAACTCCACGCCGTCCGCTTTCGCAAATTCGAATTCGAAATCATAGGCCGTCATTTCCTGCCGGGTACGCCTGTATACAATCTTTACTTTCGCTGCGCCAAGCCTTACAGCGCAGGTGGCCGCATCGATGGCTGTATTGCCCGCGCCGATGACGGCCACTTCTTTCCCCGTGAAGTCTGTGCGCAAAAAGGGACCTTTGGTCGACTCGATAAATTCGACAGCATCATATACATCGGGCGAAGCTTCCCCTTCAATCCCTAACCTGGGCACAGCGGACAAGCCAACAGCCAGCACAACTGCATCATATGCGGATAACAATTCGGAAGGGGAGATATCGCGGCCGACTTGGACCTGAGTGCGGATATTCACGCCTAACGCCTTTACTTGTTCAACCTCCCACAAGGAAATTTCCTGAGGCAGCCGGAACGACACGATGCCGTAGGTATCCAAACCGCCTGCTTGCTCCTTGCTCTCAAACAAGGTGACGGCAAACCCAAACCGGGCCAATTCGCGCGCAGCCGACAATCCTGCCGGACCGCCGCCTACAACCGCGACGGATTTACCGTTGGGCTCACCCGCTTTGAACAGTGCCTGCTCGCTCTGGATTGCCCAGTCGGTAGCATACCTTTGGAGATCGCCGATGCGAATCGGGTTTGATGATTCATTCAATACACACGCTCCCTCACACAGCTCCTCGGTCGGACAAACCCGTGCGCATGTGGCTCCTACGGGGTTCGCGTCCATAATGGTTCTTGCCGAACCTTTGAGGTTACCTGTAGCTATTTTCTTTATAAAGGAGGGGATATCGATTCCTGTCGGACATGCCTTAATACATGGAGCGTCATAACAATAGAGGCAGCGGTTGGATTCTTCCTGCGCTTCCTTCGGCCGCATCACCCGCTTCACCTCCCGGAAATTCCGCTCCAGATCCTGAACCGAGATGAATGTAGAAGCCATCTTTTCATTCCTCCTTATAACAGGCTGACAGTCGTTTGCACATCACGCCTCTGGATTCGAAACGGCCATAAACTTGGCGGTACGGTACAGCAACTCCACGCCCAGCGAAATATCTTCCGGGGAAGCGTACTCTGCCGGATTATGCGAAATCCCTTGTTTACATCGGACAAAAATCATGCCGTAATCGCACACATAAGACATCGTCAACGCATCATGAAAAGGGCCGCTCATCAGTTCAGGCGGGGTAAGTTGCATATCTTCCGCTTGGCTTCTTATCACGCTGCGGATCGCTTCCGCACAATATCGCGGTTCGCTGTTGGTATCTTCGCGGATCTCATAAGTTAGACCGTGAAGAGCGGTAATTGCCTCCAATGCGGCTCGTAATTGCGCCTCATACAGGTTACGGCGTTCCAAATCCATATCCCGTAAATCCACGGTGAAAGACACCTTCTCCGGGATAATATTGCGCGAGTCCGGGAAGACGGTCAGCTGACCGACCGTTCCTACCGTCGGGGCGCCGGGAACAGCCGTAACCAGTTCATTCAGAGCGACAATGACCTTGGCAGCCCCGAGTAAAGCGTCCTGACGCATATGCATGGGTACGGAACCCGCGTGACCCGCAAAGCCCGTCATCTCAACGGTCCACCACAACGGCCCGGATATGCCGCTAACGATCCCGACCGGTTCCCCCATGGAATCTAGAATAGGCCCTTGTTCAATATGAAGCTCCAGGTAAGCGCCGATCCGCCCCTCTTCATATTGGTAGACCTCGATTTCTTCCAGTTGGCATCCAAATGCCACCAGCGCCTCCCGCCGCGATATGCTGTTTCGGTCCGTGCGCGCAAGTTCGCCCTCTTCCAGCCTGCCTACCATGCCCCGAGCGCCGAACAACCCTTTATTGAACCTACTCCCTTCTTCATCGCAAAAGGCGACCACCTCCATGTCCCGCTCGGGCGTAAACCTTTCTTCCTTCAGCGTCTGCACCGCTTCTATCGCTCCGAGTACGCCGATCACGCCGTCATAGCGTCCCCCGTAAGGCTGCGAGTCGATATGCGAGCCTAGCATGAGAACGGGTTGCTGGGGTTGTTCGCACTTCCAGGTCCCGATCAGATTGGCAAAAGGATCGATTCTCGTCTCCAGTCCCGCTTCTTCCATCCATTGCCGAACCCGTTCCACCCCTTGCTTGTCCTCGGGCGTCAGAGCCAAACGGCAGACACCGGTATCCCCGATCTTGCCGATCTCGGCAAGCTCCATTATTCTTCGTTGCAACCGTTCCGCTTGAATCGTTAGGACCCCCGCTTTACTCATGACGCATCCTCCTCTGAGATTCCGAAGAATACTTCAGAAAGCACGCTCGCAATATAGTCAAGCTCATCATCTGTCGTTATGAACGGCGGGCATAATGTAAGGATATTCATGAATCCTGGCACCGTATCTCCGTTCTTACCGATGAGCAACCCCTTGCTGAAGCATGCGGCAATGATACCGGCAACCCGATCTGACCGTGCAGGCGTCTTGCTGATTGGGTCATCCACCAGCTCGATCCCCACTGCAGACCCAAAAAAACGGATATCCCCTACATTCGGGTGCTCCCTAAGCGGCGAGAGCAGAGTCTGCAATTGGGTCCCGATCTGCGCTGAGCGGCTCACAAGTTCTTCCCGCTCCAATATATTAATGTTTTCAAGCGCCACCGCACAGGAAACCGGATTGCCGCCGAACGTATTAACATGGCGGAAGTGATTGTCGCCGCCGGGGATCTTGAAACATGCATAAAGCTCCGCGGAGACGGCTGTAGCCGACAAAGGCGAATAGGCGCTTGTCATGCCTTTGGCCATCGTGACGATATCAGGACGAACCCCATAATTCAGATGCCCGAATCGTTGTCCGGATCTGCCGAATCCGCAGATAACCTCATCCATGATGAGCAGCACATCGTATTTGTCGCATATGCTGCGAATTCTCGGCAAATAGCTGTCCGGCGGGACAATCATTCCTCCGCCTGTGATGACAGGCTCCATGATCACGGCGGCCACGGAGTCGGCTCCTTCCCCAATGATCGCATCCTCAAACGCTTGGGCGCATTCTAACCGGCAAGAGTCCGCTTGTTGTCCGAACGGACACCGGTAACAATAAGGCGGCGGCACATGGCTGAACCCGATTCCCAGCGGCTCATACTTCAGTTTTCGCTGAGCTTGACCTGTCGCGCCTAAGGCTCCCATGGAGTTACCGTGATAGGCGCGATACCTCGAGATAAACTTATGTTTGCCGAGCTTGCCGTTCTGGCGGTGATATTGCCGCGCAATCTTAAAGGCCACTTCATTCGCATCGGAGCCGGAATTCGAGAAGAAGATCCGGTACTCTCCGTCCAACCAATCATTGATCTTCGCCGCAAGTTCGATCGCCGGAACATGAGACTGGGTCAGCGGAGTATAAGCCAACGTCGTCATCTGCTTGGCGGCCGCTTGGGCAATCTCCTCCCGGCCGTGTCCCACATTCACGCACCACAATCCGGACATGCCGTCGAAATACCTGTTCCCGTCGGCATCCGTCAACCAGGCGCCTTCACCGGAGACAAAGATGATCGGGTTATCGTTATGGGGTGAAATATGATGCCAGAGATATGTACGGTCTTTTTTGAGCCATTCGGCTTTAGGATCAGCATTTAAATCATTCATTGTTCACAGCCCCTTCCCGGTTGGAAGAGAGGTGCCCGGATTAGCCCAGCCATCCCCATTATTCATAGATATGGCTAAGTACCTGTTTCAAGAATCGTTGTGTGAAAGATCTACCCGGAGAAGATATGGCGGAAGAGGAAATAGCATGGAGAAATTACACTCCATGCTGTTTGAAAGAGGATATAAAGTTAACTTTAATATTCCAGAACAACCATTTGGTGACATTCAAGCTGCGGCAAACTGTAGGTTACAACTCCGTCCATCTGCTCGAACGTGATCTCAGACAGGTTCGGAGCCGTATATATTCGCTTGATTGGTTCATTCACACGAATATGGGATTGAATATTGTACAACGGTACAATATCCTCGATAACCTCAATGTCAGTTCCCCTTCTAACAGGGGAAGCGTAGAGCAAGTGGTGAATGTAGCGGTTCTTAGCGCCCTGTCGTTGCAGCGTTGTAATCCCCTGAGCCGGAAGCGAGGTGCGGAGCGTCTTCTTGTCCTGAAGTAGACGGTTGAGCGCATCCATCACCATCTCCCTGAGGATCAAGCTCCCCTTGATGGCGTAATCTTCGAACACATCCCAAGCCATATAAATGCCGCTAACGCTTTCTACAACGGCAGGACCTCCGTCATTCAAACGGCTCGGTGTGTGAAGATGCGAACAGAACGTGAATATTTCTCGGTTAAAATAGGGATCTTCCCGGTGTCCCAGCTCGGATCCGCTCTCTGTCAGTTGAATCCGTTGTCCTATGCCATACATAACATAAGAGGCATCCCGTATATAACCTTGATCGGTACTTGGCCGATAATAATCCGGTTGATACGAATTCTCGGCTAGCCAGCGGACACCAAGATCGATCGCGAACTGATTGCCTTCACCGTTCAGCCCGGAACGCCCGGTTGCCAGTACCTTGCCGCCGCCTGAAAGGAAATCTTCCACTTTTACCAGAAGATCTCCTTCAAGTGCCACACCATCCGGTAAGATAAGTACCTTGTACATATTAAAGTTAGAGTACTTGTCCACAACATCGAACAGAACCTTTCCTTCCAGCAGAATGCGAACGGCTCCCGCGTCCGCGTTAAATGTACGTTGCTCATGATCAGAACCACTTGGGGGAACCGTTGCTTCAAGTGACAGCAGCGCAACGTCGGCTACGTTCGTAACATCCGCGCACCATGCTTCCTTCGCTTGCACCTCCGCATATGCCATCCCGATCAGTTCGTACGTAGCCGGATCCATATAGCCGTTCGGGTGCAGTTGATCACCTATGGAACAACGGGAACCGTTCGCAAGACAGAGCGCTGTTTCGTACCTGAGCGCGTTCGGGTGTTTATACCCGCCGAACTCGCCCCAGGTCGTATGAAACTTGCCTGTCATGCCGAGGAGGTCCAAGCCGAGCTGCTGCGCATACCTAGCGGATAATGGGAAGTGATCATAGCCCCATCCCCCTGTAGGCAATGACTCCAGTTCAAGATGCGTATTCATGTCTGCAAGGTCTCTGCGGCCTCGGCGGATATGTCCGCCGTTATGGAATACGTTCAGCCCTGGCTTGTGCTTGTCTACCGCACGGCGCACCCGATCCGTATAATTCGCATAAGTGCGTTCCCAGACGCGTACCATCGCTTCAGAATCCCGAGGATCGCTGCCTTCCTGTCGAACGGAAGCGACACAATACTGACAGTAACAGTTCCTTATGCCTACTATATCCAGGAAAACCCCGTTAGCGTCGTAACGGCTAACTACTTCCTCAATCTGACTAATCAGAATATCCAGATATGGCGTATTGAAGCAGAATTGATGATACCCCGGTGTCATAAACCCGCTCACCCAATTTGTCCGATCGTCCATATCCCGAATTAGCCAATCCGGTTGCCGGCGAGCCAGCTTTTCATCAAGACCTGCCGATATATAAACGGGTGTCTTCACATCGATCTCATGGGCTGCCTCGATCATGGCGCCGAGAAGATCAAAGGAAAGCCCGGGGTGCATTTCATTGTTCTCGGTCGGGTGGTACGCCCATCCATGATGGCATTTGGCAAAAACGGTGATCGAGTCAACATGACCAGCTTGGAGCATGGCCTGGAAATGATCCTTATTGAACTGCTCTCCGATGTTCGCAATGGCTTCGGAAGTGTGAAAATCTAGATGAATTTGCCTGAATCTCATATACAAGAATCCTCTCCCTTTTTCAATGAATACCTCCATCATACTCGGACATCTTGACCATGAGTAGAAACAATTCCGTACAGAAATCGCACATTATCGACTTGATGCTAGAAACTCATGTACAATAGAGAGGAAAGGAGATGAGAGCGATTCTGATCGATTGCCTTGAACTTCCCATCCACCCGTTGCCCCAACTGATAACCGTAGGCCATTCCTTTTGGAGCGCGGATATGCAGCATTTTGAACGAAATTTCGACGTTTACGACGTACTACTCATTAAACAAGGTCGCTTCTTCATGACAGAAAACGATAAGCCCTATGAACTCGAGGCCGGGGACATACTCGTGCTAGAACCGGGAAAAACTCATTGGGGACAACGTCCTTGCGGCGAAAGTACAGAGCTGTACTGGTTCCATTTCCTCCATGACAAACCGCTCCGAACCGTCCCCGCCGAGGACATTTCATGGAAGTATATTTTTAAACAGGGCACAGACCATGACTTGCGTCCGACGGAACAGCTGATGTACGTGCCTAAGTACGGGCGTATTGATCTGGGGCCAATTCTTCCAATTTTGGATGATATGTACCGGTTGCACAACGTAATGTCTGTGGATAGCGCGCTAGAATTGCAGAGTCTGTTCACTATTCTGTTGTCCCGTCTACAAGCTGCCGCAATGCCGCGCACACCGGTCAGATCCCGCGCAATAGCTGATTTAACGACCGACTACATCCGCCGCCACAGATATGAACCGTTTAAAGCCGACCAGATGGAGAAGGAACTTAGCTTTCGTTTCGACTATCTGGCACGCTGTATGAAGCAGCATACAGGCATGAGTCCGCTTCAATTCGCCCATCATCTCCGTATCAATGAAGGGAAGGAACTGCTCGTGAATTCAACGGCCAACGTTCAGCAGATCGCAGAGCAACTCGGTTTTGAGAATGCCAATTACTTTATCCGGCTGTTCCGCCAGACGACCGGCACCACACCTCTGCAGTATCGTAAATCCCGGACGGGGTTTGTCTAAATCTATTTTTCATACCATAGGAGACTTTGAGAATGTGCAGATCCAAACCGTTATCCAATTGCTGTGCATTCACACGTTTTGGATACACAATTTTTATATAATGCATGCCTGCGGGCAGGTCTGACATTGTATACTCGGCAAGTTCCTGGTTTCCCGGGTATCCAAGCACCTTGATCGTTGGCGTTACCTCTGTATATTGCGTATTATTTGCAGACACATATATCCGGTAGGGCCCATTCGTAACGGCTGCTCCTCGTGTTGCAAGCATACTGAAATGCGTCAAAGGATGTCCGTTCGTTGCATATACGACGGCGTATTCCTCTGCCGTGTTCGCATGTAATGGGCTAAACCGTCTCGGATCGCCAAAGACATCCGCATTCCAATCAGAGATATATAAATTGCCGGTTGTGCTAAACGTCTTACTGAAATCGTCCGCATCATCGTTCACAGACACGTTGCCGTCCAGGTACAAGGTTCCGAATTTCGACGTGTCTTGCCAATTGCTGTCGGTTCCGTTCCACATCCGAACACCTTCCCGGGCAACCCCCGTATCATCATCGTTGTTCCCGATATCCAGCCCGATACGCATGCCGTCTTCCGGTTGTATCCCCAAATTTATCCAGGGCACAGTCAATTCGATTGTATATCCACCGGAAACTTGGGACGCACCTCCAGTGATACCTGCCGAAGGATGTGATGTCACGATGCCGCTTCCTAGCGCGCCAATGGTTATTTGTCGATCAAATGCATCGTATGCACCGTTCTTGCTGTAATTCCCGTCGATATAGATTTCGATCGAATCATCCATATAAACCTCAGTTGAATCCTTGATTACTGCGTGGTCCATGACACTGGCTGCGACGTACAGGTTCTGGTCGTCCCATACCGCGTCGAAAGTTACTGCATTATCATTCAAACCGCTTGTCACCTTACCGATGCTGCCGGCTAGATTCCATACCGGCTCCGTTAACAGACCGTTCGAGACCGGTGCCCCTCCTGAAATATAATGGGACAAATATTCTCCCTTGTTGCCGATACGCTCAGAAGTAAGTGTCAATTCTCCAAAGTTCGCATTACTTTGCCAGTTGTTCCCATCGCCGTTCCATAACAGCACGCCATCTCGATTTGCGCCGTTAGCATCCTCATTGTTCGCGACATCGAACCCGATCTTGTGACCGGATTGGGGAGTGATGCCCAGATTCGACCAAGGCACGGCCATTTCGAACGTGTATCCGCCTTGTACCGCACTTACAGCAGTGATGATGCCGTTACTATTTTGAGCTGTATGTGGTGCGCTTTGATCGAACGTGACGGAAATCTGCCGGCTGTCCGTGCCGTATGCCCCTTCCTTACTGTTATCCGCATCGATGTAGATTTCTACGGAATCGTCATGGTAATAATCGGACGAATCTCTAACGAGATGCTTGTCGTATACCTTGACTGCCGCATACAGGTACTCATCGTCCCACAGTGTGTCGAACTTAACGACATTCGTGTTCACACCTTCACTTAGCTTAGTTAAGGTGTGTTGAAGCTGCCACATCCCTTCATTAACGACACCGTCAACGATAACGGGACTGACCGTCTGCTTGATCGTATTCTCGGGTGAGTCGTTCGTGCCAATGATCTGTCCATACATGATTCCTGTATTGCTTGTAGCCAAATACACTTTCCCATATACATTCGGATCCCCGACGATCGTGTGCATATCAATACCGAGCTTGTTGCTGTCATTATTAATTCGAATCCAGCTCGTACCCCCGTTATCGGAGCGGAAGAACCCCTCGACGCCATTGATTACACCTCTTACGTACAGTGCAGGTACGGTTGTCCCCGGTGCGTGCTTACCGTAGGTAAAGTTGCGAACCCGATCAATATTGGGTACCTTCGTGAACGTGTTGCCATAATTCGTGGATAAATAAGCACCGCCGCCGGCTACGTCTGCGCTTACCCATACATAACCGGGTTTGCCCTTAATCGTTGATACCAACACCCAATTCCATTGACCGATTACCGGCAGGCTGGCATTTACTTCGGACCACTGTGCTCCGGAATTATCCGAGCGGAACAATTTACCGGAGAATTTATCGTATAAATAGAATTTATCGCCTACATTGCGATCGGAAACCAATTGATCCCCGCGATTCTCCCAGACGCTTCGCATAGCTTGACTCGCTGGCGCTGTCGTTTTCACCCAAGTCTTTCCCATATCGGTCGAACGATAGGGAATATCATTGACCGGGAGGTATACAAGGACAGGCATTCCATTCGCCTTTACGTCGGCAGAAACCGCAATTCTCCCCCCGTCCGCGAACGGCCAGCTTTCGAACTTTTGCCACGCACGGCCTCCGTCCGTTGAATATCCGCCGTTACATGCGACGAAATCCGGATTCGCTTCACTAAAATCAATGGTGTTACAATGCGGCATGCCAGGTACATCGGCATTAAATGGCTTAACCGGAAATTCCGTAAGATTTTCATAAGCGAATCCATTCACATCCGCTACTGCGGCTATCAACTTCGTCTTCGATGTCGCAATGAGATCCACGGCTACCGTTTCCTCAATACCGTTAACACGCGTGTACCAGTTCACCGTATCGGCGTGGATTTCTTTCGTTTCCCATACGCCAAAACCGCCGGTGAACCATACCGAACCGTTGTGGGGATCGAATTCGATTTGATTCGTCAACATATTAAAGGCCCAATCTTGCCACCAAGGTACCGTTCTGTTCTGAATGTGCTTGTTCGTGACATCACTCCACGACGCCCCGCCGTTCTTAGAAACGTAAAATGTTCTCTCTTCGGTTTTGAATTCGGTTACAATAAGAAAATTCGGATCATCCGGGTCTACGCCGATGGCCCCGTACTTCTCTCCCGGCATCGGTGAAATGTTGGACCAGTTGCCGTTCCGGAACACAAAGATGCCGTCACTAGCGTCAACGACTTGGTTCCCGAATCCCCATTCCGTGCCGCCGGCAGCAACGTATATGCTCCCGTCCGACGCCAATTGTATTCGCTTTGGCTTAATCGGACTGCCCGCCATGAGCTGCCATGACGCACCTGCATTTACCGTCTTGTATATTCCTTGTCCTTGAACACCTATATACATGACCGTCGTCTGACCATTTACGACGGGGCTGTTGGGGTCAAATACAATGTTACGAATGCCGCGGTTCGGGCTTCCTGCGGGTACGCTTGACGTAGGAATTTGCGTCCAGTTCACAGCTCCATTCTTGCTGACCCATAATCCGTCAAGTCGCGTACCTGCGTAAATGATTTGATCATTATTGGGGTCGACCGCCAGACTTTCACCGTTAACGCGTTCATTGCCGTTGGGGATTACCTGGTCGCCGCCGTAATTAATTTTATTTAAATTCGTTTTTTGCCACGTTTCTCCCCGGTCCGTTGATTTGTAAACATCGCTTCCGGGTTGCCCCTGATATCCGCCAAGCGCTACGTACACAACATTGGGATTAGTCTTCGAGAGCGCGATGCCGTCTACTGAATATAAGTTAACCTGGTCAGGACCGAGAAATGACAGCATCTGATGCCACTGTTGCTCATCCGCATCCCAACGGAAAGCACCGCCAACGTCCGTACGGGCATACATCAAATCCGGTTCCACGGGATGAATCACGATTCCTGTCACGTATCCGCCGCCGCCCACCGGAACGTTGCCCCACTCGTATTGATCTGCACCGTTGACAGCTGCGGACGACACTTGGGGAGCTGCCAAGAGTCCGCCGATCAACGTTAACAACATGGAAACAACCAAACAAATACTTGAAAGCTTCTTCATTTTATTACCTCCTCTAGATTTAGATGTTATTGGAACCTCCGTGCTTTTACCTTCCCCTCACCTCCTTCGTAGATTAAAAATGCAGAGAAACTGTAAGTCGACTGACAACCATTGTTCCGTTGAAGAATGACGCTGGCCGGCAATATACCTTGAACCGGCCAGCGGATTCTGTAACCCTCTACTCTAGTACGGCATAGATCACTGATGCGGCTTGCGCCCTAGTCGTCTGCTCCTTCGGCTTAAAATTGCCGTCTGGATAACCCCTGATCATTCCAGCGTTACCCAATGCACGGACAGCATCGGCCGCATAGCCAGCAACGGATTGCTGGTCGTCGAATGCTGTTACCCCGGCGTTTGATGTCAATTTCTGTTCAGAGGCTTGCATCGCGCGATGTAACATGACTGCCATATCTTCCCTTGTAATCATTTCGTTGACTCCAAAATTTCCATACTTGCCTTTGGCGATTCCGAGCTTCTCGGCTGATGCGACTGCTTGCTTGAACCAGGCGTTTGCCGGAACATCGCCAAAAGTAGTCGTTGCTTGTTCGTCAATGAGATCTAGAGCGCTCAGTAACAGTTGAAGAAATTCCACCCTTGTGATACCCCGATTCGGCTGGAAGTCACCGTTTCCGGTGCCGCTGATGATTGATCTTGCCTCCAGCGCCTCAATCCCTGTCCGCGCCCATTCCGAACGATTCAGGTCTGAGAAAGAAGTAACGCCTTTAGCAACGGCATACATGCCGGAATGCTCTGGGCTGTAACGAATCTTTTCCGTTTGTCTGTCGTATTTCGCATTCTTGACGACCTCTAGTTTCCCTTCTTCAGAGATATAGTAAATGACGATCAGATGAGGTTTTTCTCCAGTTTCCAATTTGTATGCGATCTCAACGGCGACCGCTTTCCGGGAGAAGTTGCTCAGCCGCTCCCCGTCTACCGACAAATTAACATCGTACACGGGCTTTCCTTGTACCTGATTCTTCACGTTTCCTGGCAATGCGCTTGCATCGATTCGGGAAATCGTGATTTCTGCTTGCTTCGAATCGGGTTTCAGGATATCTGCTTTCGTTTGCGTGGAAAATGTTACAGTTACATCTCCCGAACGGACAGCGACGTCCTGAACGCTGCTTCCTGCCTTAATAAGAGCCTGGAGCGGTAACGCAATAACAGCTCTTCCATTTCCCGAGGATGCAACTGGTAGTTGTACATCGATTATTAGTGTCTTGTCGCTAATGGATCCCAGCGCCCGGCTGATCTCTTCTTCGCCGATTTCCGCCTTCATCGAACCGTCGGGCAACGATTTAGGGGTAACCTTAATCGTGCCGTTCGTGACGATAGATTCTCCACCATTACCAGTGCCATTGCTATTACCGTTTCCAGTGCCAGTGCCAGTACCAGTACCTGTACCTGTACCTGTACCTGTACCTGTACCTGTACCTGTACCTGTACCTGTACCTGTACCAGTGCCATTACCATTACCATTACCATTACCATTACCATTACCATTACCAGTGCCAGTACCAGTACCTGTACCAGTGCCATTGCCATTGCCATTGCCATTGCCATTGCCATTACCGTTACCGTTACCGTTACCGTTACCGTTACCATTACCGTTTCCATTACCGTTTCCATTGCCATTACCATTACCATTACCATTACCATTACCGTTGCCACCGTCATCAAGGTCTTCCACGGTGACCGTAACGGTAGCGATCGCACTACCGCCGGCCCCGTCTGCTACCTTGACTTTGAACACGTCTGGGCCCGTGTAATTAGAGTTCGGCGTGTATGTCCATTCGCCAAGCGCATGAAATTCCACAGTTCCGTTGACAGCCGCTTGTTCCACGGAATAAGTAAGCTGGTTATCATCTTCGTCCGTTGCCTGTACTTGACCTTGCACCGGCAGGTTTTTCTTTGTTATTACAGAAAGATCGTTAGCGACAGGTGCCCGATTTAGCTGACCAGGCGGTATAACAGTTAAAGCGATCGTCGCTTCAGCGGTAGCGCCCAGCGAGTCCGAAACCTCAACCACGAATGAGTCTTCTCCCCGATAATCCAATACAGGTGTATATGTCCACTGACCGTTATCCGTCAATTGAATATCACCGTGCAGCGGCATCTGCTTCAACTTGTATGTCAGAGCATCGCCATCCGCATCCGTTGCATACACAGATCCTGTAACGGTTCGGTCTCTAACTTCAACCGTGGTGTTACTCATGACCGGGGCCGCATTATACCGTTCGTACGCGTAAGAAACCTCCAAGATATGCATATCCCATGCACCGTCTACTTGTGTTTCATCTACGCGCTTTGGAAAGGCAATCTTCAAGAAGTTCATCCCTTCAGGCATTTCTGAAACTTTATATTCAGCTAACTCCTGATTGTCCGGATAACCGAGCACCGTGATGGACGGTGACAGCATATGATATTGCTTGCCGTCCGGAGAAACGGAAATTTTGTACGGACCCTCCGTAGAACCTGATGAACGTGTTGCCTGCATGCTGAACTTGCTCAATGGATAGCCGTAAGTGGAATAGACGACGCTATACTCTTCTTCCGGATGTGCATGAAGCGGACTGAATCGTTCCGCATCACCGAATACATCGGCATTCCAGTCGGCAATATACAGATTGCCTGTGCTGCTGTAAATCTTGTTAAATTCCTCTGCCTCGTCTATCACGGTCACCGTATGTTTAACTGGCACCGGTACATCCGTGATGTCGCCATCCAGAAACAAGGTCCCGAAGTTCGTTGTATCCTGCCAGTTGTTATCTGTGCCGTGCCACATGTTCACACCTTCCCTTTGACCTCCGTTATCATCATCGTTGTTCCCTACATCGAATCCAATCTTCAAGCCGGGCTCGGGCTTGATTCCCAGGTTAGACCATGGGATGGTCAGTTCAATCGAATACCCGCTCGGGATTTCCACTGCGGCGCCTGTCATGCCAACCGGATTCTGAGACGAGATCCCGTCCCTCTGAATACCGACGGTCACTTGCCGGTCGAACGCATCGTAAGCCCCGTTCTTGCTGTTATTGCCATCGATATAGACTTCAATCGAATCGTCCATATAGATTTCATTGGAATCCTTCATAATGTGATTATCCAAGACGCTGGCAGCCACATACAGATTTTCATCGTCCCATACTGCATCGAACTTCACGGCATTATCGTTTACACCGCTTGTGCCCTTAAAGAGGCTTCCAGTTGGATTCCAAACTGCCTCAGATAAATGACCATCCGACACAGGTGCTTCTTCCGAAATGTAGCGGGTCACGTACATACCGTTGCCGCCGATTCTTTCGGATGAAAGCGTCAATTCCCCGAAGTTTGTATTATCTTGCCAGTTGTTCCCGTTCCCATCCCAGAACAGAACGCCGTCCCTTGAAGCGTCGTTATCGTCGTCATTGTTTGCAACATCGAAACCGATCTTCATATCCGATGCCGGCGTAATGCCCAAGTTAGACCAGGGTACGGCCAGTTCAACGGAATAACCGCCTTCGATGGACTGAATGGCGC
Organism: Paenibacillus swuensis; assembly: GCF_001644605.1. NCBI lineage: Bacteria > Bacillati > Bacillota > Bacilli > Caryophanales > Paenibacillaceae > Paenibacillus > Paenibacillus swuensis. The sequence goes on from NZ_CP011388.1 coordinate 4,848,815, forward strand.
TGACTAGCCCGTCTCTCTTCTGCGATGTGCTAAGCTCGGCGCGGTTGTAACCGATCGTGATTTGACGGCTATCCGTGCCGTACGGCCCGTCCTTGCTATTATTAGCATCGAGATAGATTTCGACGGAATCGTCCTCATAATAATTGGTCGAATCCTGAACAAGTTCGTTGTCATATACTCTAACGGCTACGTAGAGATTCTCCTTGTCCCATAATGTGCCGAACTTTACGGCATTATTGTCCACACCTTCATCCTGCTTCGTCAGCGTATGGCTCAGTTTCCACATTCCTTCATCGATCTTACCGTCAATCATGACGGGACTGACTGTCTGTCTCACAGTGCCGAGACCGACTTCTTCCGGTTCCGTATTCTCGACATACGTTACCGTTACATTCTTACTGCTAACATTGCCAGCCAGGTCCGTTGCTTCAATCGTAAAGACGTTATCCCCCTCAGCCAACTTTTGAAATGAAGAGAAGGAAAGCGCTTCGCTCAATTGCGCCAATTGGCCGTTTACTTTAACGTTAGCGGCTTCACTCACGGTACCCCTCAATACATAGATCGTATCGGTTGCAGTCTCGCTCTCCTGTACTGTGATGATGGGCGGATCCGTATCATACACGGCATTGACCGTATAAACTTTGGAAGTATGTCCTTCTGAATCTGTCGCTTGCACATTAACTGCATTGTCACCCGGGACCAATGTTACAGGATGGGAAAAGGTAAGATCATCCTTTAAAGTTGCAGTTTCCCCATTCACCGTAAGGGTTCCCGCCACGTTCACCTTTCCTGAAATCACAATATCAGGTGTATTTACATATAATTCCTTTTGATCGAGAGTAACGCCCACGTAATCTGGGTCATGAAGAACGTTTAGAATAATAGGTTTTGACGTATTCGGGATTGGCGCGCCTGTCAGATCGACAGCGTTATCCTGACCGCTTACCTTAATCTCGTTCATGCCTGCTTGCAGGGTAACCTCGTCTTGAAATGCAAGATCATCTGCGTTGACGATCTTTTCTCCATCGTTCACAAACACGGTCCCAGGCTCATTCATTCGGCCTGTAATGGCGAACTGTTCATCCCGAACCGCATAAGTCGCGTCCATAACCGTACTTGTGCTGCTCTGGTCTAACTCGATCACCGGCGGAGCGTCGTCCGTGCCCTTGATTTGGCCAAACAAGATGCCTGTGTTGTTCGTGCCCATGTAGATTTTCCCGAACACATTCGGGTCTCCAACCATCATGCTCATCTCAACACCGAAACGTTGACTGTCATCATTAATCCGTATCCAGCTGGTTCCAAAATCATCGGAGCGAAAAAATCCTTCAACACCATCGATGATTCCTCTTAGGTACAATGCCGGATCGGCCTTCCCCGGTGCATGCTTGCCGAATGTGAAATTACGCACTCTGTCGATATTCGGCATTTTCGTGAAGGTTTGACCATAGTCGGTTGAAACGTAGGCCCCGGAATTTTCACTGTCAGCGCTTACCCATACAAATCCGGGCTTGCCTTTCACCGTAGCGGTTAACACCCATTGCCATTGGCCGATGACCGGCAGGTCAGCGTTAACTTCCGACCACGCTGCTCCTGCATTATCCGAGCGAAACAGTTTACCGGTAAATTTATCATAGAGGTAAAATTTGTTCCCTTCATTCCGATCTGACACGATAAGATCTCCGCGATTTTCCCAGACACTGCGCATCGCTTTGCTGTCAGGCGCGCTCGCTTTCACCCAAGTTTTGCCCATATCGGTGGAACGGTACGGGATATCATTAATAGGAAGAAACACAAGAACAGGCAGGCCGTTCTCCTGGATCTCCGCCGAAACCGTCATCCGTCCGCCGGATTCAAACGGCCAACTGGTGAATGTCTTCCAGTTATGTCCGCCGTCGGTTGAATAACCGCCATTACAAGCGACAAACTCCGGGTGTTGTTCGCTGAAATCAATGGTGGAGCATCCGGGCATTCCCGGTGCGGTAGCATTGAAAGGTTGTTCGGGATATTCATAAATATTCTCATAAGCAAATCCGTTAACATCCGCTACCGCAGCAATCAACTTCATCTTCGGTGTAGAAATAACATCCATGGCGACGGTTTCTTCTATACCGTCAACGCGTGTATACCAGTCTACCTTGTCATCATGAATGTTCTTCGACTCCCAGACGCCGAAGCCGCCGGTAAACCACACGGAACCGTTATGCGGATCGAATTCAATCTGATTCGTCAACGTATTAAATTGATAGTCCTGCCACCAGGGGATCGTCTTGTGTTGAATAAAATCGCGTGTGGCGTTCTCCCATGACTCCCCGCCATCCTTTGATATGTAGAACGTTCTGGTATGGAACTCATTCGTTACCAGGAAATTGGAGTCTTCAGGATCTACACCGATGCCCCCATAAGCTTTGCCGGCCATTGGCGAGATGTTCGTCCAGCTTCCATTACGATAAACAAATATTCCGTCATTAGCGTCCACGACCGGATTTCCGCCCCATTGCGTGCCGCCTGCAACAACATACATTTCACCTGCTGCCGTAAGATTCATTCTCTTGGGTTTAACGGGACTACCGGTCATTAAATTCCATGTTGCGCCTGCATCTTCTGTTTTGTATATACCTGCACCTTGAACCCCAACATAGATGACCGCAGTCTTGCTGTCTCCTGCCGAACTGTTCGGATCAAATACAATGTTGCGTATACCCCGATTTTCGGGTCCAGTTGGTACACTCTCGATCGGAACTTGCTTCCAGGTTGCCGCGCCGTCGTGGCTTACCCACAGACCGTCGTTTCGTGTGCCCGCATAAACGATATCCTCATTGTTAGGATCAACCGCCAAGCTTTCCCCGATGACACGCTCGTTGCCGTCGAAGTTCGCCTGATCGCCGCCGAGGTTAAACTTGTTCAGATTTGTCTTGTGCCAGGTCTCGCCGCGGTCCATCGACTTGTAGACATCGCTGCCTGTCCCCCCCAGATAACCCCCCAGTGCGACATATACAATATCAGGGTTAGTCTTAGAAAGCGCAATGCCGTCTACTGAATACAGATTCTGGTCGGCCGGACCAAGAAACGACAGCATCTGATCCCAACGTTGCTTAGCTGCGTCCCAACGGAAGGCGCCGCCGACATCCGTTCGAGCATACATCAAATTTTCCTCAACCGGATGAATCACCATCCCGGTAACGTATCCTCCGCCGCCGATCGGAACGTTGCCCCATTCATATTGATCCGCTCCATATTCGGCAGCATGTGTTACAGCAGGGGATGAGATGAGGCCGGAAACAAACGTAAAGACCATTGCAAATGACAGGAAAACACTCATAAACTTTCTCATGATCGAACCCTCCACCTAAATTTCTTTAATTGTAAACGCATACACACAGGTTTATATAAGAAGCCGACAACACATCAACTGCGATGTCGGCTTCTGTGGTGACAAATTAGTTAGATTGGAACGCTTTCAATTGCTTCTCGCGCTCTTCGATAACCTTAAGGTAACCTGTCGCGTGCAGTTTCTCACGGTATTTAACAATCGTTTTTTCGGGATCGATAATGCCGGTAAAGATGGCCGTCTCGAATTCCGCTTTGGCATTGTCCCATGCTGCTTTTTCTGCTTTAACCGGCTCATCGTTCGGCGTAAAGCCTAGATTTTCGGACACTAATGCGGCATCGTTATACTCCTTGAATTTGTCCCACTTTTTGGGATCTTCATTCGGGAAGAGGTAACTTAAGAATTGGTTACCGAACATCCAGCTTGCGCCGTGGTTATACGTCGAAGTTTGTGCAGTAACCCCTTCTGGAAAGTCGATTACATTCTCGGATACCTTCACATAATGCTTGCCTTCTATACCATAGTCCAACAGATTGACGACATACGGATCGGAGTGTAATAGATTCAGGAACATCATCGCACGTTCCGGATCTCCAGAGGTTCTGGATATAGCAAGCATCGCCCCCGTCGTATCATCCGTTCTGGTTATCGGTTGTGTAATATCCACTTGCACGTATTCTACACCCGTCGACGCAGTCAATTCAGCATCCTTGCCTGGTTTCAACCCCTCCACACGGGCAAATACTTTGCCGGTTTTGAGTGTTGCGTTAGCGTCTTTGTTCGTCGCTGCATCTTTATTGATGTATCCAGCGTTCCACCACTTGTGCTGAAGTTTCAAGTAGGGCATTGCTTCTTCCGTAATGTACGGATCGCCAAACCCTTCATAGAGTTTGCTGGCGAACGAAGCCAATCCATGACCCTCCGCACTGAAGAAAGGAATTGCATCCGGCTCCTTATCCTTGATCACCTTCAGCATAGGCTCAAGATCCTCCGGCCGTTTAATGGTTGTGATGTCAAATTTGTATTTATCTACATATTTCTTGTTTAGAACAAAGCCCAGATGCGAAGCTGTCTCTTTATTTGTCGGAATCGCATACAATTGTCCGTCCACCTTCGCGCCTTGGAGCAGCGTTGGCGTAATGTTCGCGGAAATGTCTTTGCCTTGGTTCGCAAGCAGTTCGTCAAGCGCCAGAATCTGTTTCTTAGCGACGGAAGATGAATACCCCATCCAACCAGCCGTCATCAGAATATCGAATTGCTGATTAGAAGACGCCATCAAATTCAGCCGTTGGCCGTAATTATTCCAATCAATCGCTTTAATCTCGATGGTGGCATTGATCTTTTCCTTTAGATATTTGCTCATTTCATCCGAGATCAACTGCTCGTCCTTCGTTGGCGTACCAGGATAGTACATGACTAACTGATAAGGCTTTAGTTTAGAATCCGATTGCTCTGTTTCTTTCCCCTCGGTTTTCGAATTCGTCTCAGCCTCATTGGATGCCGAATTATTCGCGCACCCTGCTAATAAGCTTGAGATCAGCAGTAAAACCCCCAATAATACTGAAAACAATTTCTTCTTACTTTTCATACCGCTTACCTCCCTGTAATGTTGTTCTATATCAACCATAAGGCTTGGTTGTAAAGGAAGCTACCCTTTAATCGCACCTACCGTGAGCCCCTTCACAAAGTACTTCTGGAAGAATGGATAGGCAACTAGGATCGGTCCCATACCCAGGATGACCATTGCCATCCGAATGCTCTCGTTAGGCATATCCCGCAAGATTGTGCCGGCTTGTCCGCTTGCCGTAAGCTCGGAGTTCGACTGCAAGTACTGAATGTTCGCCATGACCTTATACATCAGATATTGAAGACTCACTAAGCGTTCATCCGTAATGAAGACCATGCTCAAGAACCAGTCGTTCCAATACAAGAGCGTATTAAACAATCCGATGGTGGCGAATACAGGCAATGAAATGGGGATAATCATCGCAAAAAACGTCCTAAATTCGCCGGCACCGTCTATTTTGGCAGACTCAATAATCGCATCAGGCACAGACAGGGTGAAGAAGGTTCGCATAAGAATGACATGGAACGGAACGATTAGCAACGGGATAATAAGGATCCAAATCGTATCCGTCAGATTCAATACGCTCGAATATAAGATATACCAAGGAACCAGTCCGCCGTTAAATAGCATCGTAAACAGCAGGACGAAAGCGAAGAAACCCCGATACTGGAATGATTTGCGCGATAAACCGTATGCGAACATAGACGTAAACCATAAGCTGACAATGGTTCCGACGACAGTTACAAACACCGTTACGCCGTACGCTCTCACTACGCCGTCGAAATCCGCGAACAGATAGCTGTATGCATCAAAGCTCAATTGGCTCGGAAATAAGCTGTACCCATTAGCAATTAGTGTTTTCTCCTCCGTTAGGGATACCATGAAGACCAGAATAAGCGGAATAATGCATGCCGCAACATACAGGATAAAGAAGACATGTACAAGGAACCGGACAGCGGGATGGAGACCCCTATCAAGCTTGTTCAAAGCTTTTCCCCCTTTCTCTAGAATAGCGAGCTATCTTTGTCATATTTACGGACGATCTGATTGGCAATAAGGATAAGTACGAATCCAACGACTGATTGATATAAACCCGCAGCTGACGCCATGCCGATGTCTCCAAGATTCATTAATGCTCGATAAACATAGGTATCAATTACGTTCGTCGTTGAGTAGATCATCCCGACATCACGCGGTGTCTGATAGAACAACCCAAATTCCGAGTAGAAAATCTTCCCGATCTGTAACAATGTCATTATGACCATGACCGGCATGAGCAGCGGAACTGTAATTTTAACGATTTGCTGCCATTTGTTTGCACCGTCCATCTTGGCCGCTTCATAATATTCCGTATCTAACCCGATAATGGCCGCCAAGTAAATGATGCTGAAGTACCCGATGCCCTTCCAAGTGTTAACAAGTACCAAGATATACGGCCAATACTCCGCTTCCGTATACCAGGCACGCGGTTCAAGGCCTAACCAGGGGAGAATGAACTTATTTAAAACCCCGAGCTCTGGACTTAGGAACGAATAGGCTAGATATGCAACTACGACAAAGGATAGAAAATACGGTAGAAACATCGCGCTCTGATATAGTTTTGATAAAAACTTGCTTCGAATCTCATTCAACAAAATAGCGAATGTGACGCCGAGCACCAGATTAATAATGATAAAGGCCACATTATACAAGACTGTATTCCTCGTAATTATCCAGGCATCTGTTGATGAGAACAAAAACTTGAAATTACTAAAGCCTGCCCATGGGCTGCCCAAGATCCCTCCAGCGTAATCATAGTTTTTAAACGCCAGGATGACACCGAACATCGGAATGTAATTGTTGACAAGTAAGATCAGCAGTGCCGGCGCCATCATTGCCAGTAACACCTTGTTTCTCCATAAATCTCTTAATATCATTCTCATTGTATCTCCCTCCCGCTAGATCATTGTATAGGGAGTTGAACATTATGAGAATGAAGCATTCTACACGAATCTCTAAAATTCAACACTCTCTCCCAAAAACAACAAAAACGCGCATACGGCAGATTTTCGTCCGCCATACACGCGTTTTATACATTGTCCTGTTCCTTTACCATCTGTCTGTATTTCCCGGGATGCATCCCGGTATATTTCTTAAATACGGTGCTGAAATAGTTCGTGTTCTCGTAGCCGACCATTTCCGCGATATCCAATATTTTTAAATCCATGGATTTAAGTAATTGTTTGGCATTCTCCATTTTTACAGTAACCGTATAATCGGTGATCGTCTCTCCCGTACCTTTCTTGAAGATTAGGCTGATGTAGTTGGGGCTAAGCGACAAGATTTCCGATAAGGTGTGGATCGTAATCTCATTCATATAATTTTTTTGAATATAGTCCTTTATCGTCTGAATGACTCTATAGTGCTTCTGATTATTCTTCCCCGCAAAGCTTTCGGCAAGCTTCACCAGCACATGAATCATATATGACTTTAAACTGTCCAGGGTCACCTGTTTATGAATGGTCTGAATGAGGTTCGGTAAATGCTCATTGATGATGGCAAAATCATCGCCGAACTCCATCAGCGTTCTTTGGCAAGCGTACAATAAATCAATACATAGGCTCTGCACATATTCGGGCGTAGTCCCTTGGTACCGGCGGACATGGTCGAAGATTTCTTCAACTGTCAGCTTCGTCTCTTCCGCAAGCCCCGACTTTATATTAGAAATGACACGGTGATGAAGCTTGAGCACATTGGCCAATTCCACCCCCATTCCGTTCGGCTGCTGAATATCCTCATAGAGCACAATGGAGTTGCTTCCCGTATAGTATGTGTGCTGCAGAGCTTCCACCGCCTGATGATATGACAAATCGACGTCAAGAATAGTAGATTTCGATCCGATCCCGATCGAGACAGACAGCTTTAGAAACCTTTTCAATGCAGCAATAACTTCCCGGGACAACGCGTGATGCTCTTCCGGCCTTCCCCATAAGACGAACCCGAATTCATTCTCGCCGATGGAACAGACGGCTCCTAATGCCGATTGGGAAACAATTTCCTCTGCAACGTTAAGCAGCGCGAACCGAATTAGTTGAATATGCTCTTCCGTATACATCGCGATCGCCTGGTCATAATCATCGATGCGAAGTGAGGCAGCGTACAACGGGCGGTCCTCGTCCTGTAAAAGTTGAACATAGGCCAGCTTCTCGCGAATCGTCCGTTCGGATTTATAATAGCCGGTCAGCCAATTAGCCAAAAACTTGTCCCGAATAACGGGCATATGATCGATAAGTTGTTTTTGCAGGCTTTCTACAGTAATCGATGTATTAAGCTCTCGCTCGATCCTTCTCGTAATTTTATGAATCGTTTCCATTAATTCTTCCATTTTGATCGGCTTCAGGATGTAGGCATCGACGCTCATCGACAGTGCCGTCTGTGCGTAACGAAAATCCTGAAAGCCGCTGATGATGACGATGTAGGTATGCTCCTCTCTTTCTCGAAGCCTGGCAGCCACCTCCAACCCGTCCATAAACGGCATGCGAATATCCGTAAGCAAGATGTCAGGTTTCAGCTGACCGCAGAGTTCCAGCGCCTCTTCCCCGTCGGACGCCTCACCTACGATTTCAATATGCAAGTCGTGCCAAGGCACAATCGTTCTCAAGCCTTCACGCACGTGGGCTTCATCATCGGCTATAACCATCTTATACATGGTGCACTCACCTTCCGCTAGGTTCAAAATAACGTTTGTCCCGTATTGACGGCAAGGTCAGAAGCACCGTCAACCCAGGTTGATCTTCATTCTCGCAAGCTTCCACGCCGTAACAGTCGCCATAAAACTGTTTGATTCGTTGATTAACGTTACGTAATCCGAAGCTTTGTTTAGAGGTCTGCTCACTATCCAGAATCTCCTTCATCATATCCATGTCGGCGCCGGCTCCGTTATCTTTGACCCGAATAACCAGAGAGTCACCCTCTTGGCAGGCACTTACTTCAATGTACCCTTTGTCCCTTACCTGGCTGATTCCGTGTTCAATCGCATTCTCGACAATCGGCTGCACGATTAGTTTCGGCAGGAAGATCCCTCGCAAGCTTTCATCCAATCGAATTTCATAATTCAGTTTATCTTGGAACCGAAGTTGCTGTATCGCAAGATAGCTTTGTATTTGTTTCATCTCGTCTTCCAGAAGAACGATACTGTCTCCGTCATGAAGGCTTAAGCGAAAAAAGTCGGATAAATAGGTGACCATCATACTAACGTCCTTAGCACCGTGGCGAAGGGCCATCCAATTGACGGAATCGAGGGTATTGTACAAAAAGTGAGGGTTGATTTGCGCTTGTAAAGCCTTAAGCTCAGCCTCTTTCTTCTTGATTTCCGACACATACAGCTTCTCAATCAATCCGTTAATTTTCTGAAGCAGCTGGTTGTACTGATTGAACATGGTCGCAAACTCATCTTTACGCCGATATTCAACAGAGATATTGAAGTTACCTTCCTTCGCATAGGACATGAAATTGATAAATTTTTTGATGGGCCGGGCGATGTGGCTGGACAATAACCATGCGAGTAAGAAGGCTATGACCATACATAACAGCAGTGTGATCGTCATGGAATTCTTGAAACTTGTCAGTTCACTATCAAGTTCGCTTACTGGAGAAGTCATAATCATTTTCCATGGCAATTGTCCGATCGACTTATACGAGATTAGCGTATTCATTCCGTTGACGTTCGCTTGAAACATCCCTTTATCCGAAGCGTATGGATTCAGCCCCAACACATCAGACATATCCTTGCCCGCTCCCAATCCCCCAGCTTGAAACACAATGTTGGCATTATCATTGATGATCATATACTGCGTATGCGGTGTAAGCATCAGCTCATTGAGTCTTGCTTTAAATTCGTCGACTTTCACCTCTAATGTTAAGAGACCGACGTAATCGATATGTAATTTCTCCAGTGCGTATAATCTCTTCGCCAGCAGGATGGAATCTACAGGATGACTGCCGGTCTTGTCCATCTCGACAACATTATACGTATGTTGGTGAGGCAATTCCATATACCACGGTTCCGTTTCGATATCGGTAATGCTGCCGACACGACTTGAAGAGTTGATCTGACTGTATTCTGGACGGTCGTATAAATATACTTTCGGAACGAAACTGATCTGTGATCCATAGTTGAATTCATAGTTATCCAATAAACGGTCCATCGCGGTTATTTCCCTGACGAACGAGTTGGAGTCGGTTGGTCTTTTCGATGAGATGATTTGTTGGAACTCAGGACTTAAATATAAATAGGTGGCAATTTCGTGCGCTACTTCCAATCTCTGAAGTAAGTTAGTGCTAGCCGCGTTAATATTCGTATCAACCGCCCGTACAATGTTACGGTTAATCGAATCTACGCTCCGGTTGTAAATCGTTATTGTGATTACTGATGTTGGCAGTATAATAAACAATAAGAAATACACCAATAGACGGTACTTGATACTCATCTGAAATAATAGATTCTTCGGTAGTTCAGACAACAACCACTTCACATCCCAGCCCCCTCTCGACATGCGTCATACTAGTATTATAGGAGAACACTACCATGAGGAAAAGCATGAACAGTAAGATTGTATGGATCGTGATCGCGATTGCCTCTGTCACAATGCTTGTTGCCTGCTCCGGCCAGATCGTAACGCGATACGAACAGAACGCGGTTACGACTCCCGATTCAGCTCCAGCCAAAGACGGTGAAATCATCAGCTTCGCATTCCCTACCGAATTAAACACCCAGCTGCAAAAGGAGTTAATCGGTGTATTTAACGAAAGTGCAGGAGACATGAAAGCTAAGGCAATGCCTATTCCAAGCGATCGATATAACCAAACCTTGAATATGTTAATGACGTCGGGTTCCGGCCCGGACATCTTCTATCTGCATCCGGAATGGCTTACGTCCTATATCGACAAAAACTGGCTGCACCCCATTGACAGCGATTCGACCTTTCGCAGATATCCCGATTGGGCCGTGGATTACGGAACATTAGGCGAAACTACTTATACCGTATTCTCACGGGGGTTCATATTGCGATTATTGTATAATCAGGATCTGTTTGAGTGGGCGGGTTTACGCTCGGATGAACCTCCAGCAACGAGTACTGAATTCGTCCAGGCAGCAGAGCAGATTAGTGCTAAAGGCCTCGGCTTTAAAAAATACGGATATGCTTTACCGGCCGGCGACGAATGGGAAGGATACATACGCAATGTGGAGATGCTAAGCAGCTACAGCGGACATCATATCACGAATCCCTCTTCAGGAACATTCGAATTCAGCAAGCTTTACCCTTGGTTAGAAGCATGGCTGGAACTCAAAAAAGAGAGGGGACTGTTTCCTGGTGAAGCATCCCTCAAGACAAACACAGCCATCTCTTTGTTCAAAGAAGGCAGCGTAGCTATGGTGCTGGCATCAAACCGCGAAATCCATTCATTATTTGAGGATACGGATGTTCCATTCAGGTGGTCGATTGCACCCCCGATGAAGGGAAGTAACGATGACCAACTGAATGAGTATATCATTCCCGATGGCCTTTACGTCATTAATCGGAAGACGGCAAACCCGACTCTTTCCCTGAAGCTCTGGGAATATTTACACTCTTATGAGGTCGAACATCGTCTTCTTGAGGAAAGCCATATGATTCCGACCGCTATGGACGTCATCGCCAAAGAGACAGAACAGGGGCGCCCTGTCTTTGATCTATACAACTTTCCATTAACTGACACGATAAGTCATTACACATATCCGTTTTTCAATCACCGTAAATACGCGAGCGACTATATTTCCTCCAAAGGGCGCGCACAGGCATACAGGTCCGTATTGGAAGACAATCAGCCCCTGGACTCCGTTCTTCGAGAGATGGATGAATCCTTGGATGAAAAGTTTATTCAATAGGATGCTCCATCAACAAGTCTCGTTATGGGCGGGTTTGTGCCCTAAACAGAGAAGAAGCCGGTCAGCAAGTGTTAACACCTTGCGACCGGCTATCACTAATTAATCGTTATGTTGCCTAAAGTAAGCCATCCTCCCCAGTTCCAGTCCATCTTCTCATTTGCGAATTTGAGAGGTTTGCCGTTCGTAAGCGGGTTGGTGAACCGAAGCAAATACGTATAGGTACCCTTTGCCAAACCGTGATTGTTCTTCGTATATGATTTGGTATAGTTGGTTCCGCCTGGCTGGATACTCTTCAGATTCCAATCCATATAACCCCACGGTGAAGCGACATATTGGTTCGAACTGTTAACCAACACCACTTCGACTTGCCAGTTATAAGGAAACGGTGCCACACCGCGGTTTTGGATATTGACATCCAAACTTAACGTTCCCGACGCCGTTGTATCCGGAATTTTCACTTGGGACACATGGAATTGATAACCCATCATCTTATGTGCGCGCATCGCATTATTATACTCTGTGCTGCCAAGTGTACCTACATTATCAAACAACCAGTAATTCGCGAGCCAAGAAATATGCGTGGTATTCACCGAAGTTGTGAAATCTTGCCCAACGGTGTTAGGCCAGGAATTGAACAGATCCGGCATAATTTCCGGGCGTACCTCGCCCCCGATGGATCGCGTCTTCCAAATCTCTGTTAGTCCGTTAGAAGTCATCTTCGGCCAGAAGTGCCAACTGGTAGGAGCCAGCGTCTCATATGCGAATGAATCGTCGTGATAACCGACACTGTTCTTTAATGTGGTGTCCGAAGTCCCCAATGGATCGCGCAATACTACCTGTGTTTTCGTAAACGCATTCTTGTACGAAGTAAGCAGGCGATTGCGGTTAGGCTCAGACATTCTCCAATCATCCCCGAGACCATCTGGCTGATGAGGATAAGTATGCCATTCCCCCCAAAAACCATATAATCCTGCCTGAACGAATCCAAGACGATTGTCCCCGTCATATCTTGCGCCTGCCGCAGCAATGAATCTTTCTAACGCTGAAACCAAGTTATTATCGTTCCAATTGGGTGCTTTACTGGTAGTATTCCCTAAATCCGTATAGCTTCGCATTTGAAGCCCGCCGTCAATGAGAAACTGCGGTGTACCGATCGGACGTTGCGGATAATCGAGATACACCCGGAAAATCGCATGATTCCCCCTGCCCGAGATCGCATTCAATTCATTATCGATGGCCGCCCAATTGTAGGTGTTGTAGCCTGTCATTACATCTCTTAATGATACATAAAACCACTCCATACTGTGGGGAAAGGCACTTGTTCCTTGCCAAGAGAACGGCATAAGTCCTTTATACGGATTGGTCTCGATGCCCGGCGCATTCGAATTGTAATTCTGATTAACCCATGCATTCGGGCCCGCGAGCGCACTGGATGTAATAGATAAGAACATGACGATAGCTAACACTGTAATTCCCAACTTTTTTAACATAATCCAACTCCTTAAGTAGTTTTTTTTGAACAAAATTCTGTCTGAGGTTAAATAAAAAGATTTCTAACCCTGAAGAACCGGTAACACCACCCCCCTTCTTCTACCGTACTGCTTATTCCTTTACAGCGCCCAACACCATTCCCTTGACAAAGAAACGCTGCAGGAACGGGTATAGCACAATAACCGGCAGAGCCGCAATAAAAATTTGGGCCGCTTTAAAGGATCGTTGCGTAATTTTGTCCATATCGCTTGCAGAGTTGATTAAATTCACAAGGTTCGTCTCCACAATGATCGTTTGTAAATAGGTGGCCAATGGATAGTTATCCTGCCGCATATAAATAAGTCCGTCAAACCAAGAGTTCCAATGACCGACCAAAGTGAATAATGACAGTGTTACAAGTGCGGGCAGTGAAATCGGCAGAAATATTCTAAATAAAGTAACCATATGATTCGCCCCGTCCATCAACGCCGCTTCTTCCAGTTCTTTGGGAACGTTACGGAAGAAATTCATCAGCAGAATCATATTCCACACGTTAACCGCGCCAGGCAGTATTAATGCTCCCATATGATTAATTAAATGCAGTTTGGACATGAGGATATAGGACGGAATCATCCCGCCGCTAAACAGCATAGTGAATACAAAATACCATGCTATAGCATTACGCCCTTTCAGAACACCGCTGTCCTTCGACAGCGGATAAGCCGCCAATATTACCAACAACATACTTACCGCAGTACCTAACACCACACGCATTACCGAGTTCCAAAGCGAACTCGAAAAATCTCGGTTTGAGATCACCTTGTGATAGGCGTCCATAGTGAAATCCACAGGCCAGAAATTGACCAAGTTGGCGCTTACGGCCGCTTTATCACTCAAAGATACCGCCAGAATATGAAATAATGGAAGAATACACATTAATGAAATGATTCCTAACAGGATGTGATTTCCAACAGAAAACCATTTGTAACCTGATGTTTTATAATACATAGATTTGGTAACCTCTTTTCTTAAAAAACTCTGTAATTGGCATATCTGTAAGCAAGTCTATAAGCTGCTATGATAAACAGGCAGGACACAATCGATTTCAGCAAACCAAAAGCCGTTCCAAAACTGTATTGTCCGGAAACCAATCCCATCCGATACACATAGGTATCAATGATGTCGCCCTTCTCGTAAACCAAGGGACTGTAAAGTGTAAGAATTTGTTCAAATCCCGCGTTGAGTACGTTACCCAAGGAAAGTGTTCCCAGAACAATCATGATGGGCATGAGCATCGGTATGGTGATATATACGGTCTGTTTCCAGCGGTTGGCGCCGTCAGCTTCAGCAGCTTCATACAATGAAGGATTAATTCCTGCCAGCGCGGCTAAATATACAATCGTGGAGAAACCGAATTCTTTCCACACATCACTGGCGATCATCGTAAATCTAAACCATCCTCCCTCTCCTAAGAAGAAAACAGGTTCCACACCCAGCATACTCATGCCCCGGTTAATCAACCCTCCGGATGGAGAGAGTACATCCATCAGAATCCCGCCGATGATGACCCAATTCATAAAATGAGGTAAGTAAACCAAGGTTTGCACCGTTCTCTTATATCCGACATGGCGAACTTCGTTAAGCAATAGAGCAAAAATGAAGGGTACCACCATATTCGCCGCAATTTTCCCTACTGCGATGACTAACGTATTAAACGTCACTTGAATCGTGTCCGGCAGGGTGAATATGAGTTTGAAATGTTCCAAACCTACCCATTCCGAACGGGTAAACCCCGTCCAGGGTTGATAATCCTGAAAAGCCATAACGAGCCCTGCCATCGGCAGGTAGGAGAAGATGAAGGCAAAGAGGATGGGCGGCAGGAGCATCGCATATAGGATGGTATGTTTACGGAAATAAGATTTCCGCCGGCTTACGGTCGGCCGTGCAGTAGCGGTTTGAGGCACTTGAATCACTCCAGACTGTTGTTTTTTGTCGATGATCGTGATGAATATGTTGTATAATTAGTATAAAATCAGGAACTTGATTCCGATACGGTATAATTTCTTGATCCATCACCTTTTGTTCACTTCTTTAGTCAGGGGGCACCATATGTTTCGACTTAATACATTCTCGCGGACACTGATTCTGTTGCTCTTTATATTTATGACCTTTGCCATGATGTTCTGGTACTCCAATGCCATCAGCATGAAAGTGACCCGTCAACAAATCCAGGAGCTCAATCTGAACAGGCTCAGTAATTTCCTTAGAGAGATCGATGAAGAAGCTAATCGATTAGTTTCCATGGCCATAACCATTGCGCGGGATCCCTATATCCAATCCTTGCAAGTGCCTATGGACCTGACAATATACAACGAAATCACTTCCGTGAATGCAGTGGAACAGAAATTAACGCTCCAGCCTATTTCCAGCAAGTGGAAAAGCCAGTTATCGGTCTTCTATCCGCAGACGAATCGATTTGTCAGTAATGATCCGACACTCCGTAGTTTCCCTTTCGAATTAACCAATCCCGCATGGAGCTATCAGGAACAAACCTGGAACGGGATTCCCTCTACCCCGGTGTTTGCCTATTCACTGATAGAACCTTATTTTGCCGTCCATGACGAAAGTCAGATCCAGCAAGTTACCCAGATTGCGATTCCCAGCAAAACCCTCTCTTCCATGTTGCGTAAATTGAACAGCAGCCATGACGGAGGATCATTCTTCTTCTTGCCGGAAACGAATAAAGTGATTGCCGATGTTGTAGATGAGCGAGTAGAATCATTCCAAACCTATTTAAGTCGTACGAATCCGCAACAGTTACATAACACCACATTGAAGGTTCAAGGCGAAACTTATCTGGTTAACGCTTTATACTCTTCGAAGCTCAAGCTGTTTCTTATTGACTATGTGCCAATCAAGAGGATTTTGGCTCCGATTACAGACAGTCGGAACACATCATACCTGATTGCGGCGATCCTGCTTGGTGTCAGTATCGCGGCCGCATTATTGTTATACCGGTACATCCAGATCCCGGTTAGAGATTTGCTGCTGGGTGCGAAGAGAATGAGGCAGGGAGATTATTCTGTCAGGCTCAGCTCTCCTTCCGGGAATGAATTCGGATACGTCCTGGAAAGCTTCAATCTGATGGCAGAAGAAGTACAGCAATTAGTAGAGAAGGTTCATACGGAACAGATTTATTCAAGAGAAGCCAAGTTAAAGCAATTACAATCCCAAATTAACCCGCACTTTTTATACAATTGTCTATACTACATAACGAATATGGCTTCTATGGGCAATAACAAAGCGGTAACGGCCATGTCCCTTAATCTGGGGGATTATTACCGGTATACCACTAGGAATGAAAATCAAAGCGTAAGGCTCACCGATGAGCTGAAGCTGGTTACGAACTACCTGAAGATTCAGCAGCTGCGAACAGAGCGGTTGATCTTTTCTGTGGAAGTTCCGGATGTGATGCAGGAGCAGTTGATTCCCCGCCTGTTACTTCAGCCTGTGGTGGAGAATGCCGTGATTCATGGCATAGAACCCGTGCCGGGCGAGGGAACAATTCAAATCCGGGGATATCGGGAGGGCGGCAGCTATTTCTTAACCGTCATGGATGATGGGGCCGGCTTATCCGAAGAGGAAGCAGCGTTGCTGAACAAGCAAATCAGAAACACGGACATTTCCGATGCAGGATGCGGTTTATCGAATGTACACCAACGGTTGGTATTGAAATATGGCGAGGAAGCAGGTATAACCGTCACATCATTAACGGACGGAGGTTGTTTATTCATACTTCAATGGCCCGCGGTGGAACTTTAATAACTTCTTTACAGACAAAGGATGATTACAGATGTACAAAATTATGATTGTAGATGATGAGCCGTCCGTTCTGGATGCCATTACGTCCCAAATCCCTTGGGAATCGCTTCAAATCACTTCCGTCATGACCGCTTCGTCCGGTAAAGAAGCGCTTGAATTGTTTCAAGAGGAGAATATTGATATCGTCATCAGCGATATTCAGATGCCCGTTATGGACGGGTTGGCATTGGTGGAACAGATTAAGGAAAAGAAACCTCATACGCGCTGCATTCTGCTGACAGGATACGCAGACTTCCATTATGCCCAAACCGCTCTCAAGCATCAGGTTTCCGATTATTTACTTAAACCCATTGCAGTTGAAACCATTATAGAAGCGGTCCAAAAAATCACCGATGAACTTGCTTCCGAATGGTCCCATGTAAGTTCCTATCAACACGCTCTATATACTTTAAAAGAAAACCTTCCTTTCCTGCGCAGCCGCCTGCTGGCCGACTTGCTGAGCGGACGTCGTATGGAACACTCCGTATTGGAAGAGAAGCTAACTATGCTGGAAATTTCCATTCATTGCAAAGACGTGTTCTGGATGCTGTTGATTCGTCTGGAGGAGGATTTTCTTCATTATGACCGTAATAGCAGGGAATTGCTTGAGTACGCTATATTGAATATCGCGGGAGAAGTGCTTGGGCATGAAGTTCATTTATGGTACGGCAAGGATGATCATGATTATCTGGTTCTCCTTATAGGCGATGCCCAAGCATCCGAAAGGTCCTCCTTTCGCAAAGAGCTTGAACGTAAAGCGGAGGAGTTGTTGCATCAGGTTCAACTTTATCTCAAAGGCGCCTTAACCATGATCATCAGTGAAGCCGGCGAATTCCCCAACCAAGTTTCGCAGTTTTATGATTCCTTACTCTATGAAATGCGTCGTACTTTGCCGCATCAGCAAGGTTGGCTAAAAACGGTGAATTCTTTGGATGTCAGTCAATCTGCCAGATCCTTGAAGCGACTTTATGAGCCTCCGGTGTTAATGCATCTGCTGGAAGCCGGGAGATGGGAGGAAGCGGAGAAAACCATCTTGCGCATCATGGAAGAACTAACCACCGTATCGGAGCATTCGGCTGAGACTGTTAATGAAGTCTATCATGCGTTTCTCGCAGCGTTTCACTACAATGCTCATAAAAGCGGAGTAAGTCTAGTAGAAATTGTAGGAATAGAACCGTTGGAATTACGTCACGGTGACCGGCGGTCCATCCCGATCATGACCCAGTGGGCAATCGGGATCGTAGACAAGCTCCGAAAGAATGTGGATCAGGATCATCGTGAGTCAACAACCGCATTAATTGGACAGATCAGGGAATTTCTGGAACAGAGGTTGTCGGATGATGTCTCTCTGCAAGCCATTGCTGAACATCTTTATATGAATCCCAAATATATTTCAAGACTGTACAAGCTGGAAACCGGAGAGAATATCAGCGACTATTTGTTCAGGCTGCGCATGGAACGGTCTGCTTATTATTTAAAAAATACCAATATGAAAATACAGCAAATATGCGAAAAGCTAGGATATCAGAGTACCTCATACTATATTCGTTTATTCAAAAAGCATTACAGTGTCACACCTCAAGAATTTAGGAACTCATAAAATGACAAGGCCTGAGGATAGCTCCTCAGGCCTTGTTAATTCTTTACTTAGATAGGTCGGAATACCACTGGTTCATCTCTTCGACATATTTGCTGTACCCTGCTTTATTGTAATCCTCCAGAAATTGGTCGTAGAATTCTACCGGGGACTCTCCGAAGATAATCTTGCTCTGCGCTTCTCTTCTCATCTTCTCCAGCAAGGCGCCTTTGGATACCATCGTACGGGTTGACGGTGCACCTTCGGCCAAGTTATTTACTTCTTGGTTCGAATCCAGGTACTGAAGAATGATTTTGGCGGCCTCGAGTGTAACTTCGTTTTCTCCGCCCATTTGCTTAATCTCCATAGCGGATTCCGGCTTTCCGCCGCTTGTAAATTTACGCATCATCTCAACCCACTGATCCGGAATAAACCATTCACTGTTCACACTGTAACGAACAACATCTGTATAATCAGGCACTTTTAATTTATCATTCGTCGGAACCCCGTCAACTACAGCCCAATCGTAGTTTTCCGCTAGTCCAAATTCATATTTGGAGCCTTTCTCCGGATAAATATAATTCTGGATAAACCAGTTGATATACGACATAACCGCTTCAGGATTCTTCATATCCTTGTTGATCATTACGTATTTACCCAAAGTCAAACTCTGGCCTGATACGGCAAGTTCGCCTGATGGGCCTGTCGGGAGCGGGTATGGCTTGAATTGCGCGGCAGGCACATTCTTAACCAAGTCCGGAAACGGCCATAGCGGCAGCCAGTAGGATCCTACCGTAATGCCGGCTTTCCCGCTGTTCCATAACTCTGCAGCTTTCATTTCATCATAAACGCCAACATCTTTAGGCATATATCCTTTCGATAACCATTCATGCAGCTTGGCCAAGCCCTTCTTCATGTTGGGTGTCGCGTAAGGCTGATAAAGTTTCCCTGCTTCATCTTTAATCCAGAAGCCTTCGCTTGGCGCAATGCCGTAAGGTGCGAATGCAATCTCGGGAGATCCCATCCATCGGGTATAATAATTGTCCTTAAGCGCCATGGATATTCCGTATGAATCAGCTTTACCGTTCCCGTCAGGATCTTGCTTCGTAAATGCTTCCAGGACAGCATCTAATTCATCCATCGTCTTCGGTGCTTTCAGCTTCAGCTTAGTCAGCCAATCTTCCCGGATCCACATCACACTGTCCCGGCCGGTCCAGTTAAACAACGGAATTGCGTATTTTTTTCCGTCTACGGTCACGGCATCCCATGCTTGAGGATATTTCGCAAATGCCGCTTTAAATCGCTCATCAGCATGCTTCTCAAAGAGCTCATCCACTGTCATGAATTTGCCTGAGTCAATGAGCTGCTTCATTAATACTTTATCCGGAACTACCATCATATCCGGTAATTCTTCATTGGCCGCCAGGGATAGACGAATCTTCTCTTTCATCTCGTCATCTTTGGAAGCCGTCCATAAATATTTCATTTCAATGCCCAGATCTTCTTTGAGTGTTTTATCGAGCACATTATTCTCCAGGTTCTCGCCATCGCGAAACATGATGTCCTGATTCATGACCTTGACTGTGGACATCGTAATAGGCGGATCAAATTTACCGGAATCTCCGCTCGTATTAACTTGATTTTCCGCTTTGTTGTTGGAAGAAGCCGGCTCCTTGTTCTGATTTCCTTTCCCCGTTTGGTTAGAACATGCTGTTCCTAGTAATACAGTAATCATCGTAACCATGACCAAACCCTTTTTTAATCTCATGCGTTAACCCTCCCAATGAAATAAATCCTCTGTACAATTCCATTCTAATAGAACGTCCACAACGCTTATATGCTAATATTTCTTGTTTTATAGTCTCCTGTATATCATTCATTCATGGATAAAAGTTGTGTCAGGATGACAGCGGCATGAGTTCTTGTGACGGAAGTCAACGGCATGAGTTCTCCCTTCCCGGATCCTCTCAATATGCCTGAGTCAACAAGCCCGCGCACACTTTCCTTGGCATAATCGCTAATGAGATGCCCATCGGAAAATTCTTCAACTTTAGTTCCTTTCATCGATTTTCCGTAGTTTGCCGCTTGCATCGCCCTGAACATGAATACCGCCATATCTTGTCTGGATAAAGGAGTGCCGATGCCAAATTTATTGTTACCCGCGCCTTGAGTAATGCCTAATTTGGCTGCAGAGGCAATATGAGGATAAGCAACGGCTGCCTGGTCCAGATCCTGATAGGAAACGGATGCTTTATTATCTACGAGATGCAGCGCCTCCATTAACATCACCAGGAAATCCTCTCGCGTAACGGATTTCTCCGGTTGGAACAAGCTTTCCTGCTGCAGATCCATCAGCTCCCGGGCTGTAATAAACTCGACAGCATTCTTGGCCCATGGCACATTCTTCAAGTCCGCTAACGCCTTCATATTATAAGCTGTGACGAACGTACCGAAATGAGTCGTTGTTAAAATCATGGATTCCCGAGAGGCATCGTATCTGCCATGATGTATAATTCTCATCCCGTTCGTGTTACTCACATTGTAGATAACAAGTCCATTGGCCCTCTCAATGGGGAGAAGCTCATACGGAATAACCATTGTTATGGACTTGCCGTGATGTTCAATTAAATTGATCGCTGTATTATTCACAAAACCTTGAATACTGACAATGGGATGTCCCTCGGTCCAATGCTTTATTTTCTCTTGGATGCCGGCCAGAACGGTAGTATCTATATCCAAACGAAGGATATCGGATGCCTTCAGTTCCTGTTCGTCAAGCAAAGTTGCGGATAGATATACATCCGCTGGTTTCGCAGACAGACACAGTTGTTGAATTCCAGCTTTCTTCAGAAGGGTGAATGTATCGGATGGAATTGTAAAGCCGACTTTCTTAACAACATCGCTATTGATCACTTTCAGTTGTACATGCTTTTCTTTCCGAAGAGCTGCGTTGGCAATCGCGATCTCCAATACAGGCTTAGGAACAGTAAGTTGCATCGTTGTTCCGTCAAGCCTGCCCGTCAGTTTCACCGTTCCTCCCTCCGCAACCGGCTGGTTATCGGAGATCGTAGTTGACGGGTCTGCTGGAGTAGTCACGTCACTAGGCGGTGTTACCTCACCTGATGGTGGAACCGTTCCCGGGGGAGTAACTTCTCCCGGTGGTGTAACCTCTCCTGGGGGTGTAACTTCTCCCGGTGGTGTAACCTCTCCTGGGGGTGTAACTTCTCCCGGTGGTGTAACCTCAACAGGAGTCCGGTTTGAGAATCGAAGCCAATCTAAGTCGCATACCCCGTTCTGGAGTTCGTTCAAGAAAATAACATAAATCTTATGTTTACCCTGGAGGGGCGTCATCGCAGCAGTCACTTTTCCCCATCCGGTCGGAGAAGCCCACGAGCCTGTATTCGGAATAGCCAGGCTTGCCACGACAGGACCTTCCGGCGAACCGCTCCGCAACTCTATGCCGCCGCCGTCCAAGGCCGTTGCAACGCGGGCGGAGACCTCATTATAACCACTACCGAAATCAATTTCGTTATATACAATATAATCCTCATGCTTAGTCCAACCCGCTAATCCTTGCCCTCCGGCTCCGCTTGCGGCTTGATTATGAAAAGCTCTGACGTTGCCCTCCGATGTATCGAAAGACTCCGCTTCAATTCGAAGTGTACCCGCAGGATCCGGTTCTGGTTCTGTAATCGGACCCGGTCCGCCAGTATCTTCCGTAAGCGTTTTAACCGAAATTTTTTCACTTTCTTCTGAAATGTAACCCGCCGCGTCCCATGCCTTAACACTAAATGTATAATCCGTATTAGGCAACAAATGTTCTACAGTATACTGCGTGTTCAATAAAGCTTCAGCATTCACCGGGCTTTCATTTACATATACGTTATATCCAACGGTAGCAATATCATCCTCTGACGGAGACCATGACAATGTTACCGAATCGGCTTTCACGTCTGTAACAGTTAGATTGTCGGGCTTCGCAGGAGCTGCGGTGTCCAGTGCAGCCTGTTCCGACACCCTGAATTCGCCAAGCGTTAACCAACCATCATGGTCTGAATCTTGCTTAGCATTCGCGAATTTCAACGGATGACCGCCTGTCATGGGATTACGCACCTGCATTAACAGCTTGTATTGACCCTCTGCCAGACCATGCTGAGGAAGAACATATGCCCTGCCGTCGTGATCGCCCGGCAATACTCGGTTCAAGTCAAGATCCGCCGAACCCAGCTCGCGAATCACACCATCTTGAGATACCGCAGCAAAAGATACTGGCCAGTCATAAGCAAATGGAGCAATTCCCTTGTTTTCCAATTTAATTAAAGCCTGCAGCGCAGCATCGGGATGAATCGTACGTAAATTCACTTTCGATACGAACAGCTCATACCCAATCATGCGGTGTGCTTTCAGCGCATTTTCCCGCTGAGCAGCCGACAACGTGTTTTCTTTCGCTTTATTAAAGAACACATAGTTGGCAATCCAGGATGCATGGGTTGTCATAATACTTTCTTCTAATGTCGCATTTTGCGCGAAATCTTCCAAGGACTTTGAAAGTCCCGGTTGCGACCATGCATCGAATATCCGATCCATAATGATGGGATTCAGCTCTCCGCCCATAGGATGCGACTTCCAGTTATTCGTCAGACCGTTATCAACCATTCTGGGCCAGAAATACCATCCTTCACCCAGCGTGTAGTGAGCGAACGAGTCATCAAAATACCCGAATTCATGTTTCAAATCCTCATCTTCTGTCCCTGATGGATCCCGTGTAATGACAACGGATTGTTGAAACGCATCCTTGAATGCCGTTAATACTCGGTCTTTATTCTCTTGTGACATTCTCCAATCATCTGTCGGGTGTCCGCCAGGTTCGTGAGGATAAGTATGCCATTCTCCCCAGAAACCATAAAGTCCCGTTTGTACAAGCGCTATACGCGGGTCACCGTCGTACGCAGCGCCATAAGCCGATATGAACTGCTCCAACGCGTAGATTAAATCGGGATCGTTCCAATCGGGCGCTTGGCTTTGTCCGGGCTGATTATCAAGCGTGGTGTAGTCCCTCATTTCCAAACCGCCGTCAATCAGATATTGCGGTACCCCAGTCGGCCGCTTCGGAAAATCCACATAGAACCGCACAATTGATTGGTTTCCTCGATTACTGACTTCGTTGAGGTTCTCTTCGAGCTTCGTCCAATCAAAGCTGTTATTTCCAAACATGACGTCACTTAAGGGTATATAAAACCATTCCATGCTGTGGGGGAAGGGAGAATCGCCTTGCCAGGAGAAGGGGACTAACCCTTTAATCGGGTTTAGCTCCAGTCCTTCAACATCCCCCTTGTATACTTGCTCTACCCATTGTCCGTTCCCGGAGGGTTCGCCTGAGGAAAGCTCCTGTTTGATTAAAACAACATCATCCCAGTATCCATAGGTGGTCACGTTGTTCGCGGCCCATTTATAATAGGATACTTCCAGCATCTGTGTGTGTTCAGGCACGGTGAAGTTATTCACAAATCGCTTATAAATACTTGTCTTATCGATTAAGATTTCTTCGTTCAGAAGTACACTGGAATCCGCGCCAAGCGCCTTAATATAAACCTTTGCGTCAGCCCAGCCGCTTGAGGCCTCATCAAGTTTGGACCAGAAAGAAAGCGTTAAATTCTCACCTGCGGCAAAGCCTGCAGTAACAAGTTGAGTTAACGAACCCTGCACAGACCCTCCTAATTCCGCTGCTGCCTCTCCGGTATGTACATGTGTGATATCCTGAGTCTGCTTGGCACCCACAACCGTTGTTGAATCTGACCAAAGGCTCCATTCATTCATACCTGACTCGAATGAACCATTCTGAATTAAGTTTACTGCAGAAGGTTCTTCGGCGGCGACAACACCTGTGCCCGGAGCAACACCTGCAAAAACCATTGCGTGTGTAAGCGTTATCAACAACATCCAACCTATAAATCGTTTCAACCAACTTCCCATTCTTCTTCCTCCTAAGATGATGATGTCTACATTTCCATTATAGGAGTCCTTAGGGTGATGCTCTATAATCGTATCTCCTGATTTGTCGCCTTTTGTATACACATATCTTCATTGACCTAGATCACATATCCTCTACCCTTGCGAATATACTAAATAACAATTGCTTACCTGAAGTATGATATTAGGAGGAAGCCCTCATGACAGAGCCGTTATTTATCGTTTCCCGGGAAGATTGGTCCCTTCATCGTAAAGGTTATCAGGATCAAGCACGCCATCAGCAAAAGGTACGGGAAGCCATTAAACAAAACTTGCCCGATCTGGTAACGGAAGAAAGCATTATTATGTCCGACGGCAAACAAACCGTGAAGATTCCGATTCGCAGTCTCGATGAATATCGATTTGTCTATAACTACAACAAGAGTAAACATGTCGGGCAAGGGGACGGAGACAGCCAGGTCGGCGATGTGCTCGGCAAAGACCCAAGCGACGCGAAGGGGCCGGGCAAGGGCGAAGGAGCCGGCGATCAACCCGGGGAAGATTATGTGGAAGCGGAAATCAGCATTGAGGAATTGCAGGCCATGCTGTTCGAAGAACTGGAACTGCAGCATATGCAGGAAAAGGATAAGGACCAGCTGGAAACGAAGGAAATTCGCTTCAACGATATTCGCAAAAAAGGAATTCAATCCAATATCGATAAGAAACGGACCATTCTTGAGAATTTGAGACGCAACGCCCGCGACGGCAACCCCGGCATTCACGGTATTTCACCGGATGATGTAAGGTACAAGACTTGGGAAGAAATCGTAACACCTCATTCCAATGCGGTCATTATTGCGATGATGGACACTTCGGGTTCCATGGGCAGTTTTGAGAAGTATATGGCCCGCAGCTTCTTCTTCTGGATGACCCGCTTCCTGCGCTACAAGTATGAGAAAGTGGAAATTGTATTTATCGCGCATCATACGGAGGCCAAGGAAGTAACCGAGGAAGAATTCTTTACCAAAGGCGAGAGCGGCGGCACCATCTGCTCCTCAGCTTACCAGAAAGCATTGGAAATTATTGATGCGCGTTATCCGCCGGCCTCCTACAATATTTACCCTTTTCATTTCTCTGACGGCGATAACCTGACCTCGGATAATGAGCGGTGTGTCAAGCTGATTGAGCAGCTTCTGGATCGATGCAATATGTTCGGCTACGGTGAAGTCAACCAATATAATCGCAGCAGCACCTTGATGTCCGCCTACCGCCACATTCACAAACCTAACTTTCTCTACCATGTCATCCGGGAAAAAGGGGAAGTGTATAAGGCGCTGAAGACATTCTTTAAACCGAAGGTGGGTTCGGTTTAAGGACAACATTGAAGAACCCCATACCTCGGTCTGAGTTTTAGCCTCAGAACAGGGTATGGGGTTTGTTTCGTTCACTTTATGTTTATTTTCAATATCGCTTTCCGCACGTTCCCTCCGCCATTCATCGAACAACAAGGCTTATGCGCCTCGCCCGGCATCAACACGATATACATACCGGGTTTAAGCGACACAATACGCTCTTCTTCCAGTCGGCTAAGAAACACATGATCATCTAGAGGAGGATCTACGGGTACAAGCGCTAAATCGCTATCCGGTCGTTGCCCCGGTCGTTGCCCCAGCCCCATCCACTCTTCTCCCTCAAGGACATAATGAATATCCACATGATCTTCATGAAATTCGCCAAGCACTTGGGTGGCCGGCACCGTTACTGCTTCTTTCACAATCAGTCGGACCCTATCCGTAATGTTGAATTCACCACATTGGAAAGGCTCAGAAATGATCTCCTTCAGGATTTCCAACCATCCACATAACATGGGAGAGAACAGGTTGCGGTCCCGCTCCCAATGTTCAAAATGTCCTATGATCATCGCAGTCCCCTTCGCATCATGATAATCAGTTTCTTAACAAAAGGATAATCGCTCCGGAAATTGGGGTGAGCACCATCGCGGACCTCAACAACAACTTTGGTGCCTGCTGCGTAAATTTGGCTCCGATATAAGAACCGATGACCGTACCCGTCACCACTTCCAGAAATAAACCCCATTCCATAAACCCTGCTTGCAGAAATCCAACAGAACCGGATATCGCGATCGGCAGAATAACGACCATCGTTGTGCCCACAGCCTGACGCAAAGAGAATCCGAACAGAATCAACAGGGCTAATTGAATAAACGGCGTGGCCCCGATCCCAAATACGCCCGACAATCCTCCGGTCACAATACCTGTAATTATAGCTAAACTCCAGAATTTTCTAGAAGAGAAGTCGGCTTCCGTTGTGTCTTTCTGATTCACGCCTTTCATCCGCGTTCTAACCCAGATTAGCAATCCGCACAGGAGTAACATTCCGCTGGTCATCAAAATTAAGATGTCCGGTTCAATTCCTCTGGAAACGAATGTTCCCGCAAACGCCCCGAACGCACCGAAGCCGCCAATAATACAGCCGGTCTTCCATAAGGCGTTCCCTTCCCGGACATGACTAACCGAACCGGAAAGCGTCGTAAATATCATGGCCGCAATGGAAGTGCCAAGCGCGGTGTGAATCGGCACCCCAAAGACGGCCACAAGCAATCCAATAATAAAACCGGAGCCGCCTGTGCCTGCAAACCCCAAAATCATACCCATGACTAACATCGTTGCAAATATCATAGAATCGCTTCTTTCCTGAACGTGCTCGTCTATACAGGTTGTTCCTCGAATTGTCTGTAAAATTCAGGACGGCGGTCCTGACGGTTGCTGTTATGGCCTTTGTTGCGGATCGAGTGCAGGTAATCCACTTGGATATCGGCTGAAATGACCATCTCCACATTCGGCTCACCCTGTTTCACAATGCCGTCAGGGGTGCCGATTAAGGGTTGAATCGGAGAATAAATCCCGCTCTGCCCGGTAAAAGTGAAACCATATGGGATATTAGGCGGAAAGGGGACCGAACCGATCAGATGGCTGTTAACGACAAAGATTTGGTTCTCGCTCGCTCTTGCTTTGGAAAACAAAATATTTCGCGATCTTCCCCACTCATCCAAGCATGCGGTAGGTGCGAGAATAACATCCGCGCCTTGCTTGCACAGAATGCGGGCTACCTCAGGAAAGGAACTGTCATAGCAAACCGAAACGCCAATCGTTGTTTCTCCCGATGTAAACACACTCAATTCTTTCCCCGGTGTAGTTAAATGTTTGTTATAAACAAGTTCATAGGACGGGTGAATTTTGTTCTGCGTGTGAATGCGGCCGTCCGGCATAAATACGTATGCGGTGTTGTAAAACCGGTCTTCATTCTCATGGTAAGCAAAAGTGGATCCCGCGGCCAAAATAATACCGTATTCCTTGGCTAGCGCCGCGCAAGTTTCTTTCACAGGCAATGTGTATGTTCGTGCCCAGTGTTCAAATATACGATCAAAGTCCGCTTGGCAATCGGCTTTATAATGTTCTAGCGTCATGAGTTCAATCGTGAAAAATTCCGGCAAAAGCAGAAGCTCGGCGCCTTGTGCAACGGCCTGTTCCATATGTTGACGGATATGTTGCTCAAATTCCGCGTAGGACTTGAGAGCTTTCACTTTATACTGACTGGATGCGACTTTCATAGGGTAAATCTCCTTTCAGGTCTGTATGACCATGGATGCTTTTTAGAAAACTGCCCATTCTGGCATTCGAGTGGTTAAACATTTCATGAGGCGTACCTTCTTTGACGATTCGGCCATTTTCTATAAACAAGACACGATCCGAGACATTACGGGCAAAATTCATCTCGTGGGTCACGACCACCATCGTCATTCCCTCTTGAGCCAGCTTTACCATAATCTCCAGCACTTCATGCACAAGCTCGGGGTCCAATGCGGAAGTCGGTTCATCAAACAGGATGACCTTAGGCTCCATAGCCAATGCCCGAGCAATCGCCACACGCTGCTGCTGACCGCCGGATAAATTCGCGGGGTACTCCAGCTTTTTGCCCAGCATACCTACTTTCTCCAGAAGAATCTCCGCTTTGGCGACCGCCTCTTCCCTGGGGATCTTCTTCACCAGCACCGGTCCCTCAATAATATTCTGTAACACCGTCTTATTCGGCCATAGATGAAACTGTTGAAACACCATGCTGACCGAGGTGCGCAGCCAACTGACTTTAAATTGGGAGAGCAAGGAGAGCTTGCCCTTCGCATTCGTCTTATATTGAACCGGTTGCCCGTCAACTGTAATTTCACCGGAAGTTGGGACTTCCAGCAAGTTGATGCAACGTAACAGCGTACTTTTGCCAGCGCCGCTTGGACCTATAATCGACACCACCTCGCCTTCCCGAATGTCCAGATGGACATCACTCAGAACAGGACTGCCTTTGAACGCCTTATTTAATCCTCGGATTCGAATCATGGGGTTACCTCCTACCTTTTGTTCATCCTCAACTTTTTCTCAATAAATGTCTGAAGCAGCATAATCGCGCTTGTCATCGTTAAATACACGGCACCGGCCACACCCAGCGTTTCGGCGACACTGTAAGTACTGTTATAGGCGCGTTGAGCGGCTAACATTAAGTCGGGAACGGTAATGATCGAAACTTGTGCTGATTCCTTAAGCATAATCACGCAGTTATTAATGTATGGAGGTGTAATCAGACGAACGGCTTGCGGAATGGTAATCCGAATCATCTTGGTAAAGGGGTTCATCCCCACGGATTCGGCGGCTTATATGCAGCATGTGTTTATATGTTCCCAATTCCGGGCTGGAAAGCTCGATGACGTCCCCCGGCTTGCAGGCCATCGGTCCCGCAGGTGTTCCCGTCAGGATGATATCCCCTTCACGCAACGTCATCATACTCGAAATATGGGCAATCACCCACGGTACAGAGAACAGCATATCACTGGTGTTTCCGCGTTGGATCAGCTCCCCGTTCACCCGCATTTCCAGGGTTACATTCATCGGATCAATTCCGCTTACCATAGTTCCCACCGGTGTAGTCTCATCAAAAAACTTGAACCGTCCATCGTCAAAATGCTCATCCGCCGTCATATCGTTGGCCAGCGCGTATCCCGCAACGTAGGATAAAGCATCATTCACCGAAACATTCCGAGCGGTTTTCCCGATGATCGCCGCCATTTCCACTTCGCACAAAAAAGACCGTAACGACGCGGGCACATACACATTTTCCCCCGTCACCAAACTCTCGGGCGACTTAATAAACAAGGTCAGCTTGCTATCGTCCGTGATTCCTTTTTCCTTGCGGAACGCTTTCAGGTTGGGTCCGACCCCGACAATTTTGCCCCGTTGCTGCTTAACTGTTTCCATGTTCATCCTCTGATCTCCCCAATCTATAAAATTGCCGGGTATTGTCCAGCATCATTCTTCCCGCTTCTTCCCGGGAGATTCCGTGCAGCATACTCCAAGTTGTCAGGGAGTCCATCATCATCTCGGGATGGGTGGATCGACCCGTGAACGGGCCTTCGAACGGCCAAGGCCCGTCCGTTTCCAGCATCACCTGCGCGGGCGGGTACAACCGCGCCAGCTCCTGGATCTCCGTCTCGTACACCAAGTCCGGCGTGAACGAGACGAAGTAGCCGTTAGCGACCATGCGCTCCGTCACTTCGCGCGGGCCTTTGAACCAGTGGAAGTGCGCCCGCGTACAGCCGCGGCGCTCCAACAGATCGCACGCGGCAGCGGCGTCTTCGTACACCGCGTGCAACACCACGGGTTTATCCAGCTCCACCGCAAGCTGGATAAACCCATCGAGCGCTTCGACATAGGGCTCCATGTCGAAGCGCTCGCCCCGCGCCTGGGCTTCCGCGCGCGTGTAGTACGGGAGGCCGACTTCGCCGATGGCGGCCATCCCGTCCGCGTGCGCGCGGATCCAGGCGCGGAGCCCGGCTAGCGCAGCTTCGCCGGGCAACGGCTGCTCCGGGTGAAAGCCGTAACACGGCTTCACCAGGCGCGGCAGCCGCAGCGCCAGCTCGCGGTTCAGCAGGCACGACTCGGCGTGCATGCTAACCGCGATGAGCGCATCGACGCGCGAGCCGGGCCGCGCGCAGTCTTGCAGGATCTGTTCCCGCTCCGCGGGCGGGTACAGGTCCAGATGAATATGCGCATCGATTAGCCGCATGTGATGTCCCCTCCATTTTGCACATAATAGTCGCAGTAACTCTTGCTCGCTTCGCTCTTTGATTTCGTCATAACAGTACGCCCCTTGTCCGATATTTGTGGGGAGAGATGCCTGTGACTTTTTTGAACGTCTGACAGAAATAGGATGTGTTTCCCAGACCGACCTCGCTACCGACCCACTCCACCGATTTGGAAGTTGTCTGCAATAACCGGCAGGCATGTCGGATTCGAGTGGCATTTACATATTCCGTAATACTGCTGCCCGTCTCTTGACGAAACACCCGCGAGCAATAGGATTTAGACAGATGCAAGGCTTCTGCCAACATATCCAGATCAAAGCCTTTCGCATAATGCTGTTCGATCCATTGCATGATCTGTTCCGAATACCGGGTGACGCGAATGGCGGGGGGAAGCGGCGTGGCTTTCTCATCAATGCATGTCATGAGCTGCATTAGCAACAAAAGTGTTCTTTCCTCTTGTTCTTCATGCCGTTGCGCCTCTTTATGTAACCCGCTCATATCGAATATCCCTTCAACAAACGCAAACCGATCCGAGAGGTCAAACGCGCATTCCGCTAACGATTGAAACCAGAGCCGTTGAAATTTCCCGTGCATCCAATCCCAACTCTTCAGTTTGGCGGCAACCTGTACCGGATCAAAGCTGAATATCGTGCGTTCATAAGGCGTCTCCGGACTGGTCTCCGCATGCACGAGGTGCAGTTCATAAGGTTGGAAATAGTAGAGCATGCCCGGTTTCATCGGATAATTTTCTTCATTCACGATGACATGTCCGGTGCCTCGATGGATATATAACAGCTCGCAGCTTTGGTGGAAATGGCAATAGCCTTCAAATTCTGTCTCCGTCCGTTGCCGATGCGCGATATCGAACAGTTTGGTGCCGAAGTCCACCTGCTTAAAAAATTGTTTCATTCCATCCCCCACCGCAGTTCGTAGAATATCAAATGACAATAGAGCAACATTTTTGGACAAAGCAATGCAACCGATTTCAACAATCAACCCTTATACTGAACATACGAAATCATAAGGAGGCATATACAATGACAGTAACATTGACAGGCACCCTGTTGCAACGTCTGGAAGAGAAAGTGCTGCGTATGGTACAGCAAATGGGAGATAAATCTCCGCATGTGGCGCGCGCGGACGGCAAGTATGATGATATGGCTACGGACTGGTGGACATCCGGATTTTGGCCGGGGATGCTTTGGATTATGTATGATATGACAGGAAATGAAAAGTTTAAAGAGGCGGCTTGGGGCTGGGACGCGAAGATTGAGCCTTGGTTAACGAAAACCTCACTGGATTTGCATCATGATGTAGGCTTTCAGTTTTTGGCCACGGCGGTAATTAAACATACGTTGACCGGCGATGCGGACGGATTGCGCAGAGGCTTGCAAGCGGCGAATTTCCTGGCTGGACGGTTCAACCCCGCAGGTAACTTCATTCGCGCATGGAACGGGGACGACAACGCGGGTTGGGCGATTATCGACTGCATGATGAACATCTCTCTGTTGTTCTGGGCTTCCGAAGTGACCGGCGATCCGCGTTACAGACATATTGCGGTTCGACATGCGGATACCGCCTTGGCGAACTTCATTCGGGAAGACGGCTCCGTTCGTCACATTGTGAGCTTCGATCCGGAAACAGGCGGGTTTATTGAGGCATTCGGCGGCCAGGGCTTCGCTCCGGATTCCGCCTGGAGCCGGGGCAACGCATGGGCGCTGCACGGATTCGCCAACGTGTACCGTTGGACGAAGGACGTGAAGTATCTGCATGCGGCCAAGCGCGTAGCGCATTATTTTATCGCGGCCTTGCCGGAGGACGGCGTGGCGCATTGGGATTTTCGCACCGGCGAAAACAACCCGCCGCGTGACAGCTCCGCTTCCGCGATCGCCGCTTCCGGCTTGTTGGAAATTGCCGATGCGGTTGGTGAAGGCGAGCGCGGCTTGTATCTGAAGAAGGCGGAACATATTGTCGCCTCCCTTACGGAGAACTACGGAACCTGGGATGACCCGTCTCACGAAGCGATCCTTACGCAAGGAACCGGGCATTTGCCGGCTAACTCCAACATCAACGTTTCGCTCATTTATGGCGATTACTATTATATTGAAGCGGTTGCCAAGCTAAACGGCTGGAAACATCGCATTCATTAAAAAGAAGCCGATCCTGTTTAACGGGATCGGCTTCTCTTTCACTAGAGGACACATTAACTAATACGATGTCAATTAGGCACTTGAATACTCAGTCCCGTTAGTTTGCCTTGCTTTTCTGTATATACAACTACAATCTCACCGTTCGGAAAAGACAGGGTGGCTTTATATTTCTGTACTCTATCAGAATTTTTGGAAAGAACCTCGCCCTTATACCCGCCGTCCGTAAGACCTGTTCTGGACAGGTAGGTCATAACGGTTGTTACATCCGCTCCCCGATAAAGCCCGCGAAGATAAGTCGTCCACTCGCTTGCGCTCCAATCGGGCCCTCGAACTTCCATATTACGCGATCTTAGATATTCCAAACGCTTCCCTAAGGTTTCCCCATCCGCTTCCTGTAAAGAAGCGATCATTTGGGCAGGTATGCCGTCTGACAGATGAATTGTTTGATTTTTGGCTTGTAACATCGTAAAAATATCCTCTTGTGTTCTTTCGTTACTAAACCAGTAGTATTTAAATTCATTCGGATTGACATGCGAAGGCGCGGGTAACATATAATTCCCATCTGAAGAAGCCGGTATTTCAAGCACAGGGAATCTCGCCGGGTGTTGAGCTATGAAAACGGATTTTCCGTCCCCGCTAACCATCATTTTAATGTCCAGCACGTTGCGTGAGTCTCCATCTTCCGTTGTTAACCCCGCAGTTCCGCTTAAGGATGAATAGTAGAACGAACCGTCCGTTCCCTTCTCTTTGCTGAGTCTATAAAAGAACCGATCTTTTTCTTTAACATTTTCAACTGTATTATAGGTTGTGTTCCCTTTGTTCTTATATTCATCTTGGTCAACTGACCACAGAATCTCACCCGTCCCCCTTAGTTCATCCGGAGCATCCTCCACTGTCCATTGGGGTAAATTCAACCGTATTCGGTAGCTGTCCTGACTCCAAGCATAAGTATGATAACTTTGTTTCGAGAGTCTGTACGCCTCCGAATAATCCGCAGAGTACCCGACTCCCTCCATTTCACGCATGGATTGCAGAGGTTGAAACGCCGTTAAATAGGAGCCCTGCGCTACATAAACGCCCGCCAGAGGTAATGTGATCAAGAGTACATAAGAAAAGCCCTGTGCCCATCTACCGTAACGCGCGGCAACCGCCGGATAATCAGCAATTGTCTCTCCGTCCTTCGTCAGGCAGTCGGTCAACTTCTTTACAAACTCATAAATCAACCAGGTTCCGGTGCAAGAATAGAGGATCAGCACCAAATACACATTTATAGGTTCCTCCAGTAAGCTGATTAAACTAATACTTAACGTGCAGACCAATGCCAGTATCACTAACGGGATAAAAGATGAGAAGTATTTCTTCATATAAGTCGCGGAAGTGTTCAGTGCTTTAGCGACCCTTAAGTCTTGAATGATAATCAGGTATGGCGCCAAAGAAAAGAACAAGAACAGAAGTGACAGCACAATCCCTAACGGCCAAAGGAACAGAGCGGAAATAAACACGATCGCACCCGTGAATGTTTCAAAAACAGTCCAGCCTATCATCCGTTTAAAGAACATTCTTCCACCCGACAGCATGTTGTACGGCTTACCTTGAACTAAGGCATGTATTCCTCCTATATACATACCGCGGATATAACTGTGTACCAAGATGTACAATATCGTCATTGGAACCGTCCATTCCATATGAATGTGTTCCACCTTGAAAGGAGTCAGTTGTATTTTAAGCTGCTGCAGCGATGGGAGATGGAAAGGGATTGCCGCAGTAATTCCCGGACGTTGGACAGGCGCAATCTCTGGCGTCCCCCCTAAGAATGAGAAATGAGGGATAACAGTGAAGCCGTAATAGGCTCCCCATCCCAGCAATAAACCCAATCCTATGTCTAGAGTCATTGCCAATAAAACCAGTTTTCTGAAATTCAAAATAACTCTCCGTTCTTCTGCTTAATTCTCATGATGTCTAACGCAATAGGGCGCTCTAAAGTTACAGTGTTGTACATTAACACAACATCACAAAGAAAAGCAATACCCGCTTTTTGCGGATATTGCCTACCATGTTTATTCTTCAACAAGCTTAGCAAGGACTACTGCCGCCTGTGCCCGAGTGGTCAGCCCTTTGGGTTCGAACCGGTTGTCATTGCCGCCGCTAATAAACCCGAGCGAAACCGATTCCTTCACACTGGATTGAGCCCAAGCACTAATCAAAGCACTGTCAAGGAAAGACTTCCCGGATTCAGAAAGCACTCCTGCTTCCGTTGTTTCCTGCGGTTCCGCTGTTTGTACTGACTTGTAGCGATATGCATTCACCAACATAACGGCCATTTGCTCCCGCGTCAGCGTATCGTTGGAGCCGAACTGGCTCCCCGTTATGCCCTGGGTAATGCCGGCTATCACCGCCGCATACACATCCTTGCTGTACCAGGCCTTCGGCGGAACATCCCGGAAGCTGCCGTCTGTAACCGTTCCCCTTAACCCCAGCGCTCTCGACAGCATGGATACGAATTCGGCACGGGTAACTTTACCGCCTGGACTGAAGGTGTCTCTAGTCGTTCCACTGACAACTTGACGCCCGATCAGATGCTCAATGGGTTGTTGCGCCCAATGTCCGCGGATATCATCGAACGTCTTCTTGTATTCGAGCATCACCATGACCCGGTGTTGAATTGGCGCAGTAAGCGTATGTGCTTCCGTATCCCGTTGTCCGCCAATATAAGCCCAGTCTCTGTCGTAGTTCTGATATCCGAAGAAATGAAGCCTTTCAGTCTTGTTATAATGCCAAGGATCGTAGAACATGGTAAGTTCAACAGGATGGTGTTTAATCGGGGAGTCCTTGCCCCCCTTTATCTCCAAACCGTAATAGCTGGCCAGGTCCATTGGAGCGGAGTTATCATCACCCAGTGTCATTTCAAAATGATAGTACTCCGACTTCTCGTGGGCATCCGATGGATTGTAAGGAACGCGTTCTTGTGCATTCGCATTCATAACCCGGAACCGAATGCCGTTCTCAGAAGTTTCTTCTTGAAGCAGAGCTACCGGGAAATTCAACGTGAACTCACGAGTTCTCAATTCAATGGGTTTACTAGCGCGACCCGCCTCCGTCACCATCTCCTTGGACAGGAATACGTCCAACTTATCCAAGCGCTCCGGATTGACGGAATGAATCGTGATTTTGTCCGAATTGACCGCTTGGACTTGAGGTTCCCAGTCCGTTCTTGCCGGATTCACATTTAACACATTCGAGCCGAATGAATCCACGGTTGTGCTATAAGGGGGCATCTGATGATCTTGTGCGAGTTGCTTCACAGCATCCATGTCCTTGAATGAATAAATGCGATGATCCCCCTGATGGGGATCTTCTTGAATATCATTGCCTATATGCATGAGCATACTGCCGTCTTTCATGGAGATCATGTGTTCAACCTTATATGGCAGATCGAACAGTTTACTGTACGTATTCTTTAAGTACACCGCCTTGGTTGTAAAGACATACTCCCCGTTCGTCCCAATAATGTACTGATCCATGTAACTTCCATAAATCTGGGCTACCTTGTCCGCATTCATTCGTCGACCCGCATAATACACAGAGGTTCCATCCTGCACAACGAGATTGGACGGGGGATACATGAATCCGTAGCCTTCCGTTTCACTTTGGAACGAATAATCTGTCATGTTCAAAGCGGTGATGGAGCCGCCTGACGTACCGCCTTCTCCAATATATAACAGGTCCCGTCCAACATCAGCTTTGATGTCCGGCGAGCTGAACGAATAACGGTTATTATGGAAATGACTGCCTATGTCCATGTTGTGTCCTGAAGCGCGGTCGTATACGTTAATATCGTTGTAGTAGCTGTCTATGTAGAATATTTTGTCCCCGGCCAGCGCAATTCGGTTTGTGGTTCTGCCTAACTCGATACTCGTTAGCGGTCCGTTCAGCAGAGCGCCGTGTCCGGTATCAATGACATTCAGCGACGTGGCTTCGGTTTGAGCAATGTATAACCGATCATCGGGACCCAGCTCAATATCCGCTGTACCAGATCCTGCATAACGTTTATGTTCAATCTTCAGTGTTGTAGCGTTTATGTATAGCAGTTCGTTGCGTACGAGCGCATAAATATACTTTCCGTCCCGGCTCGTGGTCCAATCTGTAAGCGGTGCGTCCAACGTTAACGGAAGGTTGTTGTTGGATGGGGTCAAATGCGGCGTGGCGGCTTGTATGGCGGTTTGCCCGACAGGAAGTACGGTTCCCAGGCATACGGAAAGAAGAGTTGAAGTAATAATCAGTGTCTGTCTAAACACGGTGACGTCCCTACCTTTCTATGAAGAAGTTGAGGGTTTATTCTAACGGAAGCGGTTTAATTTTGCCATGCAAATATATGGAATTAAAAAAACGACTCGCGATGGAGCCGGTTCATGTTCAATATAAGGATACTCTTCAACATGGCGCATCCTAGGATATATAGATACTGAGTTGATTAAAAGCCAAGAAAACAGCCCTACTGTTTCTTGGCTTTATTCTTTCCCTCATACCCCCTCCCCCACGCACATATACATAGCTACAGACAGCAATTTACCAAGGGGTGAAGGACATGCGTGACACGGAAATCAAGGAACTGGAATACGCCATAGCGGAAATCATGGAGGTGGCGGACGGGTTCGGGCTCGACTATTATCCGATGCGATACGAGGTTTGTCCGGCAGATATCATCTATACCTTCGGCGCGTACGGCATGCCTACCCGGTTCTCGCACTGGAGCTTCGGCAAGACGTTCAATAAGATGAAGACGCAATACGACTTGGGTTTAAGCAAAATATACGAGCTCGTCATCAACTCAAACCCCTGCTATGCCTTCCTTCTGGACGGTAACTCTTTGATCCAAAATAAACTGATCGTAGCCCACGTCCTTGCCCACTGCGATTTCTTCAAAAATAATGCCCGCTTCTCCAAGACGAACCGCAATATGGTCGAGAGCATGTCTGCAACCGCCGAGCGCGTTCGTGAATATGAGATGCAGTACGGAACGGATCAAGTCGAAAAGTTCATTGACGCCGTCCTGGCCATTCAAGAGCATGTCGATCCAACCATTGTGAAGCCTTACCAACTGGAGAAGGAACGTTATCTCGACCTGATGCAGCGCAAACATGAACCGTCTCCTCCGCCCATCACGGCTTATGACGATTTATGGAATTTGGAGAATACAGGGCAAGAAAAGGATGCAACCCCTGAACTGAAGCGTTTTCCGCCGCATCCGGAGAAGGATATTCTGTGGTTTATCGAGGAATATTCCACTGTGCTTGAGCCGTGGCAACGCGATATTCTGACGATGCTGCGCGATGAGATGCTCTACTTCTGGCCTCAGCTGGAGACGAAGATCATGAATGAAGGCTGGGCTTCCTACTGGCATCAGCGCATTCTTCGGGAGCTTGACCTGACCGCAAGCGAGACCATCGAGTTTGCCAAATTAAACGCATCGGTGGTGCAGCCGTCCCAACATACCCTGAACCCTTACTACCTGGGGCTGAAAATATTCGAAGATATCGAGAAGCGCTGGGAGAATCCTTCGGCTGAGGATCGCGAACGCTTTAAGCGCGAGCCCGGCCGCGGCCGCGAGAAGATGTTTGAGGTGCGCGAAAACGATTCTGATCTGTCGTTTATCCGTAACTATATGACCAAAGATCTGGTGAAAGAGCTGGATTTGTACGTTTTTGAGAAAAAGGGGCCGGAATGGAAAATTACCGATAAGTCGTGGCAAAATATCCGCGACCAGCTGGTCTATTCCCGCGTCAACGGCGGTTTCCCTTATCTTGTCGTGCAAGACGGCGATTTCTTGCGGAACGGCGAGCTGTATCTGCTTCACCAGTACGAAGGCGTGGAGCTTGACCTAAAGTATCTGGAGCGCACTCTACCCTACGTCTTCCAAATTTGGGGTAAATCCATCCATATGGAAACCGTCGTGGAGGATAAGCGCGCGGTGTTCACCTATGACGGGAAGAAGCTGCATCGCAAGTTTCTATAAACGCACTTCGCCACAAAGGAAGAGCCCGAACGAGAAGCGAAACGCTTCGTGTTCGGGCTCTATTATTTGTGCCAAGCGTCCAATCGAATTTCCGTTGGAGTTCTGCCGGTTTGCTTTTTCATGACTCTGGCAAAATGGTACGTGCTCTTAAACCCGCAGCGTTCAGTAATTTCGTTAATCCGAAGCCCCGTCTGAATGAGAAGCTCGTTTGCCCTTAGCACTCGATAGTTCCAGACATATTTCATCGGAGTCGTGTCTTCATGCAGCCGGAACAAGCGTACCAGATGCTCCGGGGACACCCCGGCTTGGGAAGCAATGTCCCGGAGGGACAGCTCCTCGTGAAAATGACTGTTTATGAAATCCTTCGCAAGCAGGATGGAAGGGTGAAGATCCTGAAGTTGCCTGGACCTGAAGTTGGCTGCCATAAACAGTTCAATAGCCCCGTAACCTATGCTGCGAATGACATTACTGGTCTGTTCGTATTGCGTTTGAAGTGACAACAGCAGTTCGACCGTTCGATTCAATTCGGAAGGAATGGAAATGATGTTTGGAAGGGCTTCAAGGCCGTTTCGTTTCAATTCCGTCAACTCAGGCACATGCACGCTGATCCAGCGATGCCAGGTTTCCTGATGCGAACTGAATTTGAACCATTCTTGATGCTGCGGCTTCAACAACAGCACTTGCCCGGGCAATACCTGATGCAGAACGCCATCCACGGTCACTTCCATAGAACCGCTGTGCACCAGAACCAGCTGGATATCCTGCTGCTTTCTCGGACCATAGCTCCCGCCCGGGGGATAGACGATATTGCCGGCATAGACCGAGTATACGTCGTCTAAACCGAGCAGGTGCTTCTGATCCATAGATCTTTAACTCCTTAATCTAATAATCCCTTAATATAGCGGATACTTTTCTCTTAAATCTTCACGCAGTGTAATGTTGGCGTCTTCACGAATGTAATGGCACACATAAGAACGGCGCCATCTGTTCAAACTGCGATTCTTGTTGGATGAATGGATAACCAGCTCGTGAAAGAACAGGATATCCCCCTTCTCCATCACGACCGGAATCTGGTTGCTCACATCCACGCCTTCCGTTTCTTTTGTCCAACTTTCATGTTCATCCAGATTCTTCACAGCTCCGTGCGGGAGCAAACCTAATTTATGCGTCCCGGGAATGACCCAGAGACATCCGTTCTCTTCATCGACAAGATCCTCCATGGCCACCCAAGCCGCAATCATCGTCATCGGATCGTTCTTGATATAATAATAATCCTGATGGGAAGCTTGCCCCGGTGAACCCGGCTCTTTGTAGAAATACATGCTTTGCACACCGGCCGCTTCTTTGCCCATCAGTTGCGCCAACCCGCCGCGGATGATCGGCAATTTCATCATTTGACGGGAGAAACTGTCATGACGATGCGGGTTAAACAGGCGCAAAGAATATTTCTTATCTTCGTCACAGGCGGCCCAGTCCGGCATCGGTGTCTGGTTCCGTATATCATAGATGTGTCCGTTGAAGGCATCGATCAGGTCCGCGCTGCAACCTTTCTTAACAAGCAGATAGCCTTGCTCCTCATATGTCCGAATATCCTCTTCTGTGAATGGTTTCATTAATGTGCTCGCTAATTCAATCATATACCCTAATCTCCTCTCGAATCAATCATTGGATTTGTATCTTTATCATAGCGCGAGGCCAATGATCCAACAATGCTTCGGATTATCACATTTGTGTCTGTAAATGATATCTTGCTATGGAGAGACCACGGTGAAGTTATCTACGTAGCTCACACCCGACAAGCCTGTAATGGATACAATCACACTGCTGTTGCTTCCGCTGTTGAAATTCAACGTATACTCTGTCCAGACTCCGTTCACAGGCGTTGAACCTGAAGCGATGACAGCCCAGGAGGAGTTCACGATTTTGTAACCTAACGTCGCCCCCGTCTTGGCATAGAACTTTAACTGATAAGCCGTGTTGGGCTTGGTTAATATGGTTTGGAACAGATTCGTGTAACTGCCTGTGCCGTTGAATCCCGCTGAATAAGCGCCTGCATATTTATCGGCCGTTGAACGGGCAAATCCGTTCTGCCAAGTCCAACCCGTAAGCCCCCATTCGAACCCGGGATTCCGGACAAGATTCGGTTGTCGCCCAAACGCCGGGATATCCTCCAGATTTGCGACCCAGCTGTCATTCATCAACAAGTTCCCGTTCGTATTCGCATAGCGTCCGATGGTCCAGTTTCCGTTCCAGGCTTGGAAGAAAGCCGTCTTAGGGAAGGAAGCTTTAATGCCGCCGATCAGGTTGCTCCAGTTGAATGCGGGGTTCGCGCCGGCACCGTCCCCGGAACCAAATTCCGTAAATCCGAACGGTTTATTCAGTGCAATCAGCTCGTTATAGCCGACGATATGAGCCGGGTCGATGTAACTGTTATAGACGTCCAGTCCCACAACATCCACATATCCTGCGCCCGGATAATAGTCATCCACTTCGCTGCCGGTCCCTCCGTTACTTATAGGCGCATAAACCCAAAGTAAGTTATCCAGTCCTCTGGTATTCGTGAAATAAGTGTACATCTCCGTCCATAATTGCTTATATTTAGCTGTCGACATTTGTCCCCACCAGAACCATCCCGCGTTCATTTCGTGAAACGGCCTCCATAGGACGACAATCCCTTCATCCCTTAACACTTTCAATCCGTCCGCGATTTTAGCTAACTGTTCACGATAATTGTTGTAAGTCGTTGTTCCCGGCGTGAAGATATCAGTTTCATTCGCAAGCTCAGACTTGGAGCCCAATAATGGATTGTCCGGATTGTACAAATGAGCGCTGACAGTAACAAGTCCGCCCTGTTTCCAGTACTCTCTGGCCACCTGGTTAGGTTGATCATATTTAATATATTTGCCACCGCCCGACTGAAAAATAAAGGCGTAATCCACACCCACCATACCCGCCCAGGAACCTGTATTGGTGTAAACTTCCGACGGGAACGTGCTCATAGTCGCATAGTCGCCGTAATGGGCAAATTGTCCCGAGACGACTTTGTTGTTTGTAGCGGCGGCCCGCGTGCTTAAATAATTTCGAACCTCCGCTTTCGTTTCCGCCACTGTAGCGGCCCCGACTTGGATCGCTGATAATCCGGAAAGACCACTAAGTAATACTGCCGCAGACAAACTCTTCATCAACCAAGCATAAGATAACTTTCTCATCATCATGATTAGTTCCTCCGCTTCCTATGATTTGTTTAATTGCTTGATTACCATAATCAAATCCGTATAACTGATCTTCAAATCCCCATCCACGTCGCAATTCACGATGCGTTGCCAATCGACATGGGCTGAGTTTTTACCCAAATTCGGTAAAATCAGCAGCAAATCCAAGAGATTCGTCTTGCTGTCTCCGTTTACATCTTCCTTCTTGCGTACAACAACAGAGTTGTTAAACTGATTCAGGGCAGCTGACAGCCGCGCTGCGGCTTCATCCGCATGAGCCTGAGTTGACTTTTCATTACCCGCGACTGACTCAGCTAATTCAAGCTCGGTGTGTAACGCCGCTTTGGAGCCCGGGGCATATTGACCGATACTTGCCCCTTCCGCTGCGGATTCCAGCTTATGCTGAACCGCGGCGATCAGATCAATCAACGTTGTCTTATCCACACCGATCATTTGTATAGCCAGGGTTGATTCGATACCTGGTAAAGCATCACCCACGCCGCTGCGGAAGGCAGAAGAGCCTCTTATCGTGGTTTCATAGTTCGTTGACCGGATCTTGGCTCTCCACTGAAGCTCAAAGAGCTGCGTATCGCCTGAGACGGCTCCATTAGAACCAGCCGAATCTGACAAGACTTGAATGCGGCCAGGTTCCGTATCGTTTACCCGTGTAATTTCATAACCGGGTTTGACGGATGTCGCCCCGATAAATTCAACGGCTTCCGGATCGTATTGAATGAGAGTGCTCGGAACATATACATTCTGATATACACTCTGGGTCACATAAGAAACCCCGTAGATGGTTGAGAAGTACGCATCCGCATTCACGGTCACCGGTCCCGATAGTTGACTGTATAGGCTCAGATTTGAATAAAATTCGGCCTTCGCCGCTTTCAACTCGGTTACAGCAAGCTCGATATCAGCTTGCTTGATTCCTTGTGTGGCTAAAGACGCTCGAGCCTCCTCTATAGCCCTGCCGAACACCTCCACGGGTTCCGAACGGACTTGCATGCTGGACAACGCTTCTTCATAAACAGCCTGAGTAACGGTTAACTCCGTACGCAACGCCGACTTGTCCACGACTGTCACCGTTGCATTTGCTGAATGAGCACCGTCCGGTGTGATGACGTTGATTGTCGCATCGCCCGAAAGATGCGCGGTTACTTTGCCGGCCGCATCCACACTCGCGATGTCGGGTTGCCCCGAGCTCCATACCAGCTGGGAAGCGGCTCCCAAAGGAGCAATCCTCGCCTCCAGCGCCAAATCTTCTCCCTTTTCCAAGTACCCGCTTTCAGGGGTAACGGATACACCGGTAACCGGTATCGTCTGGGTCGCTTGAATATCATCGAAGTAGATGGCGCCCGCTGCCGGACCGTCAGCGGATCTTCCCACATACAACGCGAAGCTGGTCACGGAGCTCAAATCAAGAACCGCGTCGCGGTTCGCTACCCAAGAAGCTAACTTAAATTCACTGAAAGGGATGGTGACTACTCTCGGCGTGGTTCCAGTAAGCTTGATTTGGCTTTCCCAACCATAACCTGACGCATCGGAGAATTGAACCGTCAATGTATTATTGGAACCGTCCGGTTGAACCCACATGGATAAGCCTTTGTATTCATACCAGTTTTTCAGTAATCCGAAGATAACCCCTGCGTACGTTTTGGCACCCATATCGTAACTGTACTTCATTCCGTAATCTCCCCCGCTCTTCATGGAGGAATCCAACGTTGTAGTTATCATTCCGCCGCCTGCGTTTCTCGCCCAGGCACCCGTTAAAGCGGCGTTCATATCCGGTTTGTTACCATAAACCTCAAAATTGTCTATAAACCAGTTGTAGCTTTGATAGTTTTCGGGAGCTTTAAAGCCAATCATGAATTCATCCAAATAGATCGGAGTTGAATTCGTCTGCATGACTTTTAACTTCAACTCACGAAATTCACCGCTATTGAAATTGACCGTATTGTACGTCCAACCTCCTCCGATATTAAGCGTGACTGCCTCCGCAACAGGAACTTCCCCAGAGACGTTCGTAATGCTGTAAGCCGCGCTGCCGCCGGAGGTTTTAGAGTAAAATGAAATCGTATAGTCCTTCCGGGCTTCAACATCGAAATCTTGAGAAAGTATAGTTTCCCCTTCTCCCTGGCCGGCCAATTTGAGAGATTGCAAACCGAGCCTCCGCTCCTCTGTTGTCACTGTAACCGGCCCGCTGGCCAGCCAAGGAAACAAGCGGCCCGTTTCAAAGTCACCGTTCATCAAGAAGGAGACTTTCGCCGCAGCCGGCGGTGTTTCTATGATCTCGATATCATCAAAATAAGTAATCGCAGCCGTACCCGGCTCTGTAAGCATTACTTTCAATGTAGAATGGGTCCCGCTGACAAACTCACGAGTATATTTCACCCAGTCGGTACTGGAAGGCACGGGTACATCCATGAG
The DNA here is from genome assembly GCF_001644605.1 of Paenibacillus swuensis. Taxonomy (NCBI): domain Bacteria; kingdom Bacillati; phylum Bacillota; class Bacilli; order Caryophanales; family Paenibacillaceae; genus Paenibacillus; species Paenibacillus swuensis. The sequence goes on from NZ_CP011388.1 coordinate 4,893,432, forward strand.
CGTAGTTCCTAAATCTGAACTTACGACTTTATATCGCCCTCCCTGTCCCTTGGCGTATAGGTTTAGGGTATATTGTGTTCCGGGCTTGACCGTGATCTGCTGGGAAGATAACGTATAATTCCCTTTGGCGCCTGTTTTCAACGCGTTGATTCCTGTCCGTTTCTCCACGGAACTTATCGTTGCCCCGCTACCCAGCACCCAAGGAGAGATACCTGCTTCAAATCCGCCGTTCGCCACGGTATTTGGAGTTTCGCGGACATCAACGTCATCAATATACATTGTTGTCGGTGTACTGCCTTCATAGAACGTTAAATACACGGTGCTGAAATTGCCGCTGTTAAAGGACTGTGTACAACGCGTCCATTCCGTTGCCGAGACGGTACAGGCACTGTTTGTCACCGTATTGGACAGACCCGGATCCGTAGTCACCTTCGCTCTCGGATTCTGGCCTTTCGCGTAATAAGATAACTCGTAGTTGGTATTGGGCGTAACGGACATCGTTTGGGTTATACTTGCATATCCGCCTTTATTTCCGCTTTTTAACGAAGCCGTTCCGGATTTCGCTTCATTGCTCACCACAGCCGCGCCGCTTGTTCCCGCAGACCAGGATTTCAGTCCCGCTTCAAAGCCCGCATTCATCACGTAATTTTCATCCTGTTTCAACTCCGCGTCATCCACATACGTATTATTATTCAAGGATAAATTTAATAGGGAAACAATGACTGCTTCTTGGTTACCGCTGTTAAAGTTTAACGTGTGAAGTTTCCATTCCGCGCTCGGCGAAATAGATGTAACATTCGCAGGATCTGTCGTCCCGCCAAGGCCGATGACTCCCTGATTAACGTCAGTCACTTGCAACCTCGCGGATCCGCCGTCGGACTTGGCATACAGAGTCAGCTTGTAGTTTGTCTTCGGCTTCACTTTAAGCGACTGCTTTGCGGTTTGGGTTCCGTTCACCGGACCTAGTAACAAGGAGGTTCGTCCCGTACGATGCCCTTCCCGCGTTATGGCGTTGGACTCATTCTCCATGCTCCATCCATACGTGCCAAGCTCCAGTCCTCCATTCACCAACAAGTTTTCTTTTGAAGAGATAACCGTCGGGACCGGTCCCGCAACATTAGAATAAGGCGATGCGCCGGACATATTGTTAGCGGTCATTCGGTAATAGTAGCTTTTTCCTCCAACTGCGGTAGCATCCTGATAAGGAACATAAGGATTACTGCTGTCTACAACTTCGGTGGCTACCACCGACCATGGACCATCCGGAGTATTCGCTCTCTCGAGCGTATAACTTTCCGCGCCCGTGCTTCCACGCCAGGCAATCTTCTGAACCGATTGAATCGGCAGCAATAAAGGCGCCTCAGGCACAGGGATGGGAGGTACTTCCCTATTCTGTATGCGGTAAGCCCGGTCCGTTACCATCCTCACGACGTTCGCCTGATCATTCGTGACCGGATACCCGATTGCGGTAGGCAGAATCGGCGGATAATGGTAAGAGAAATAACTCGAGTTTTCCCGGTGCTGATAATACCCGCCGTCTTCCTTATGGAAACGCAAGCTCCAAATCATCGCGCCGGAGGTGCCGTTTTCGATGACTTTATCAAACATCTTCTGCATATTCAGCGTGGCCGTTAAACCTACTTCCCCGATAATCAGGGGTTTCTTCCCCTTGGTCCGAAGTCTGTCTCTGTCCGCCGTACCCGCGAGATCCGTATTCGAATAATAGTGATTAGACAGGATGTCCACATTCGGATCCTCAATGGATTGCTCGCTAAGCGTCCCCCAGTTTCCGTCCATGAATAACTGATTCGCATTAACCGACTTGAAGTACGCCGCAATATCCCCGATCCACTCATCGGGAGCATGAAGCTCATTCCCGGTTTCCCAAGCCATGATCGCCTTGTCATCCTTATATTTAATGTTCGTATACGTATTGGTTCGGTTCATAATGTGATGCATGACTTCCTTGAAATCTTGCCTTACGCCCGGATCCGTGTAGAATTCCTCCGCAGTTTTCCCACGCAAGTTAGCGAAAGCGGCTTTCCCGCCGAAATATTCTACATCATTGGTAAACGGAATGATCAACCGAATTCCGTACTGGTTGCATAACTGAATCGCTTTATCCAAATTCACAAACAGACTCTCGTCATATTGCATCGTCCCTGTACCGTCCCGTCCGTGAATGAAACGGAGCGCGGTATCCGCTGCAGACTTTTTCACGGTAAATTGCATAATCCGGATGACTTGCCCGCCCATCTGCGCAACGGATCGAATCGCATCCTCCATCTCCCAAGCTGTGGATTTATGAAGAACGGGATCTTCATTAAGCACCAAGCTCGGCACGTTCCACGAAATGAATCTGAACTCTTCCGAACCATTCATCAGTTTATCTCCTGATCTGGTAATGAAACGGGATTCGTTACTCACCTCAGCCTGAGCAAGTTGAGGGGTCCATTCTGTCATGCAAGCGCTTAACAAAAACAGTACAACAAAAGATAACATACCGGTTTTCTTTAACATAAATTCACTCCTTACTGTAATGGTTGTCTATGAAACCGATGGTACATCCTTTATGTTAGAACCGAAGTCCAACTAAATCTATCGATAATGGCACCTAAGTAACATTTTGCGACACAAATTCGAAACTTCCACTATCAATCTTGGCACTTTTTTATCCCGATCGTGACATTGTCCGAAACTTTCAAGACGTGCTTGACGTGACTGCTTTATAATAGAAACATGCAAAGAATAACTGTGGCATCCAGAGGAGAATGCGTATGTTAAAGCCCAGCGGATCATTAAAGAAAAGCCTTATCATACATATGATTCTACTAATGATAACGCTTACGAGTTTGTTGGTATATATTCTGTATTACGGCATTGGCATTCTCACAACCCAGGCGCTCGATTCCCACCGACAACTGACGAATACGTACATGGAGCGGATGGACAGCGCCCTGACGAAGACGAACAGTTTCTTGTCCCACCTTGCGGCGTACGACAGCGACTTGAGTTCCATCGGAGCTTATCCCTACGGATCGACAGAATATATTATGAGCAAAATCAACATTCAGAAGGAATTCACAACCAACACAGGCCTATATGACGGCGTTGCCGCTTTTTTTCTGTATATCGAACCGACCAACGATCTCTTATTGTCCGAAGGCAGCAGCGTCATTAAGCCGGACACGCTTCGCCGAGCCATTTCGTCAACACAGGCAAAGGAACGTAACATTTACATTGACGAAAAATCCCAAGCCATTATTCAAATCACATCGATTTCGAGAGGGGTGTATATCGGAGCTTGGATTGATCCGAACCGTTACAGCTTTTCCTATGACGGCTTCCTCTTTATGTTTAGCGACGGAGGAACTTCCTTACTTCGTAAAGACTATAACAGTCTGTACAGCAATTTAACTCCGGCCTTAGCCTCCCGGGATGTAACCGTTTCGAACGAACTACAACATGACGAGAAATCTTATCTTCTTGTGAAATCAACTTCCACCCTTGCGAATTTACAGTTAGCCATTCTAATCCCCGAATCCGATTTGTTAGGATCGCTGCGCATGATTAAGAATTTGATGTGGTTGCTCCCGATTGCCTTTGTCGTCATCATCCTGCTGTTTTATTTCTATTTACAAAAAAGTTTCATGAAACCGGTCCAGCATTTGCATCAATCCTTCAAAAATGTAACCGCGGGTAAACGGGAAGTCGATATCCCGGAACATCACCATGATGAGTTTTCATTTCTGTTTCAATCGTTTCAAAATATGGTCGGTGAAATCAATGAACTTAAGATTGATGTGTATGAAGAGCAGATCCGTGCTCAACAAGCGGAGTATAAGCATCTGCAGCTTCAAATTAACCCTCACTTTTATATGAATACGCTGAACATCATTTATAACATGGCTGCCGTCCGTGAATACCAATCCGTACAGAAGCTTACTTTGCATCTGGCCCATTATTTCCGGTTTATTACGAAAACCAATCGTCCTTTAATATCCTTAGGAGATGAAATGGATCAAGTCCGCAATTACCTGGACATTCAGTGCATGAGATTTGTGGACCGGCTTCATTATGAAATTGTCATGCCGGATGACATAAAGGCCTATCCAATTCCCCCCGTTACCCTGCTGACCTTTGTGGAGAACACGATGATTCACGGATTTCGCAACAAGCGTAAAGATTTAATGGTCCGAGTTGTCGTGGAACCGGATCAGTCACATCCCGATCAATTGTTCACCATCACCATTAAAGACAACGGCTGCGGATTCCCGCAATCTATTCTGGACGGTGCGCCCGCTACATTACCTCTTTCGCAATGGTCTCCTGCCGAGTCGGATGAGAGAGAGAGGGGCATTGGAATGTATAACGTAGTAAGAAGAATAGGGATGATGCCGGGTGGTGCTCTGGCAAGACTAGAGCTCACCAATGATGAAATTACTTCCGGTGCCGTCGTTAAATTGACACTTCCCAAAGCGATATAAACCGACAACCTGAAGGAGTGGCCTGAATGTACAGTATGTTGATTGTCGATGATGAAGATTATGCGGTCAGAGGAATTAAAGAAGGCGTGGATTGGAGCGAGCTTGCGATACACACCCTTTACGAGGCCTATGATGCGGAACAAGCCATTGATTTGTTGCTAACCCAGACCATCGATATTGTGATTGCGGATATTGAGATGCCTATGATGAACGGGTTGGAATTGCTGGAATGGATGAATGAGCATTCTCCTTCCACGATTACACTCTTCCTGACGGGACACGCGGACTTTCATTATGCCAAGGAAGCGATCCGCTTAGGCGGCTTTGATTACTTGTTAAAGCCGATTGAACATGACGAGCTCAAGCGCATTGTCGCTCTCGCCATTCAAGAGACGACCCGTAATAAGCGAAATGAAGAGGTCGATGATCTGTATACCAAGTATTTGCGCATGTGGGAGAGTCGGCTGCCCAGTATGGTAGACCACTTCTGGCAAGAACTATTGGAGCGTAACAAACCCTATGATGAGGAACAGTGGACACAGGTTTCTGAGCAGCTGCGCATACCGTTCCAGTTTCGGGATTCGCTGATTGCCATTCTGATCAGCGTAGAGCAATGGAAGAAAGAATTCTCCGGCAGAGATGAGGAGATCATGATGTACGCGCTCCGCTCGGCGGCACAGGACATCTTTATCAACAACCGGAAAGGACAAGTGTTTCAAGACAGCGGAGGAAGCATCTGGGTAGTGCTTGCAGCGGAACACACGTTGCCTGTGGATTGGGCGGCGGATTCCGATTCGTTCATTAACGCTTGCAACGAATACTTCTACTGTTCCGCATCCTGTTATATCAGCAACCCCGTGAATATAGGGGAATTAGCCGGGGCGTTCGGCGATCTTCTCAGCATGGAACGTTACAATGTCAAGGATACTAATACGGTACAATACCAAGGGACATCCCTTCCGGATTTGCCTGTGTACACGGTACCTTGGCTTCCGAATTGGTTGCCCCTGCTGGACATGATGAAGAGGGAAGAGATTGTTCAGAAGGTGGACCTTACGATACAACAGCTTCGCGAGAGTAAATCCGACCACTTCGAATTAATCGCAGCCATGGTGCATGGGACAACTTATATCCTTTATTGCGCGTGTCATAAGAAAGGTCTACTTCTCTCCACCCTAAAGCCGGCTTATGCAGTACAAGAGAGTCCGCGCAACCTTGCCGAACTAAGAGATTGGATGTTGCGGATGTTTCAGACGTACTTCGATGCGGCCGGAGGAAATAACGATGATCATTCAGCCATCATTACAAAGATCAAGCATTATGTGAAAGATCATCTTCATGAAGAGCTTACCCGGGAGTCCATCTCAGCCCAAGTCTACTTAAACAGCGCCTACATGTCGAGATTGTTTAAAGTGGAAACCGGCGAGGCTCTGTTCGACTTTATCGTACAAGCGCGCATGGAGAAGGCACGAGAGTTGCTCAGACATTCGGCGCACAGTATCAGCAATATTGCGGTCTCTGTCGGCTATACTCACTTCTCTCATTTCTCCGGAATGTTCAAAAAAGTATACGGCGTCACCCCGAAGGAATATCGTAAACGTTACCAGGAATAATGTAAGATCCAAAAAGCGGCCCCCAGAAGAATGATCTTCCAAGGGGCCGCTCTTTTTACACTTATTTGGCTTGATACGAAGTCTTAAATTCTTCTTGAATTTGTTTGTAGGTTTCATTGTTTACAATGGATGCGACGTATTTGTCCCAATCCTCGAAACTCATGGCGCCCATAACCACTTTAACCGAGTTATTATCCAGATCTTTCGTTAACGCTTTCCACTTGTCATCGTAAGTCGGAGCGTTCAAACCAATGGTAGGGTACGAAATTTTGTTCTCTTCAACAATGGACTTTAATTTGGTTTCCAACTCTTCAATCGTTTTGGTGTATTCCGGTTTATTGAAGTCTTTAGCCGCACCCAGTTGCCAAGGCACCGTTGCTGTTGCACCCATGAAGTTCTGGTAAATCCATACCGCATCGTCCTTATACTTCGGCGTTTCTACTTTCTTGCCGTCTTGAATCGTATAATACACATTCTCAATCGGATTTTTGGCAAAGTCCAGATATTCCTTGGTAGCCGTATAATTGGCTATTTCCAGAATCCGTTCCGCACCTTCCTTACCGTACTTTTCATTAATGACCCATGCTACATCGAAAGGCTTTGAGGCGTTTATCGCATAGCCCTTAGGACCTTTCACTGGACCGTAAGCTACCAATTCAGGGTTATCCTGAACGCCGTCCTCGAAGTACTTGATACCGAATTGCGGCAAGTGCAGCCAATCATACATGTCTCCGAGAACAACACCCGATTTGCCTTTTTTGATAAAGGATGTTGGTTGAGCCAAAGCAAATTCCGGGTTAATCGCTTTCTTCTCAACAAGTGTCTTTACCCATTGCAGGAAGTCCTTATATTCAGGAACAAAATCACGGTAGATAAAGTTTCCTTCCCCATCCATCCCCCATGGAGCATGGATGCCAGTGAACGAAGCAGCGATTGGCGCCAAATCTTGCGCGTGGAAATGTCCGCGGTCGAAGTTCAAACCGTAGCGCTCAGGCGGGTTCGTCAACTTCGTTAGCAACTCCGCCAATTCCTCTGTTGTTGCAGGCGCTTTCAAATTCATCTGTGTCAGCAAATCTTGACGTATTCTGGTTGAGCTCTGCACAAATTGATTATATGCGATTCCTTTTGGAATCCCGTAAATTTTGCCGTCCACCTTCATATACTCCCAGTATTCCTTCGGAATCTTCGCAAGCTCCGGATACTTCGTCGCGAAGTCTTCACTCTCGATGAGTGGTGTCAGATCGAAGAAAGCTCCGCCTTTAATAGCCTGGTAGGTTTGTGCAGGGAAGTTCACGTTATCGCCAAGCACAATTTCCACTGCATCCGGCAAATTTTTCGAAGCCAGCTGCACGTTCACACGGTCGATATATTGCTCAATTTTATCAGCAGGCACGAATTGAATGTCTAACTTGGTGTTCAACTTCTTCTCCAGTTCCAACTCCAGCTGATTGTCATTCTGGGGCAACGTTCCCCACATTCTGGTTTGGATCACCGCGGTCATTTCTTTCGCAAAAGGCTTGTAAGCTTCAGCTGTTACATTAGCAGCCGGTGTTTCTGTATTCGTTCCGGAATTCGTGTTGGTGCTTGAAGCGCCATTATTGTTGTTGTTCGTATTGCAACCTGCCAGGACGGAAGCGGCTACAACGGTTAACGCCGTAAACTTCGCCCAATTTTTAATCATTCCCATGGTGATGACCTCCCGTTATATCTGTTTACATCATTTATAATGAACAGAGATGCGTCTCCGGCCGGAAGACCCTCCCGAACATCCATATTTACCTTGTTTCCCGAACTTCTCTACCCTTTAACCGAACCAATTAACACACCTTTGGCAAAATATTTCTGAAGAAAAGGATACAGCGCCAGGATCGGTGCCGTAACCACCATGACCGCGGTCATCTTCACAATTTCCGGATTAATCTGCTGATTACGCGTCATATCCACGCCGGAATCCGTAAATTCGTTTACATTGGCCTGGACCACAATCTGTTGCAGAAACACCTGCAAGGGCCATTTCTCAGGGGTGGTTATATACATGATCGCGCTAAAGAAAGTATTCCAATAGGCAACGGCGGCAAACAGCGTAAATGCGGCTAGCATAGCCTTGGATAGCGGCAGAATAATTCGAAAGAAGATGGTAAGGTCGTTACAACCGTCAATCTTCGCGGATTCCTCAATTTCGGAAGGAAGTTCCTGAAAGAAGCTTTTCATCACGAGCAGTGTCCATGCGCCCACCAGTCCTGGAAGAATAAGCGACCACCACGAATCGATCAGATTCAGCTTGTCAATTAAGAGGTAGTTTGGAATCAGGCCGGGTGAGAACAGCATCGTGAAGATGACCAGATTCAGAATCCATTTGCGTCCCGGCAGCGTCTTCTTGGCCAGCATATAGGCCATCATCGAACTGATGCCGATGGAAAGAGGAACACCGATGCAAGTGATAAATAGCGAAGCTTTAAACGCGTTAAGAAAACCTTGACCGGATAGAACGTAATCGTATGCTTCCCAGGAAAAGTCCTTGGGGAACAACATGAATCCTCCACTGATATAGTTGCTGGAATCGCTGAATGAAATCGCCAGTACGTAGATGAAAGGGACAATCATGGTGAACGAAAGCAGCAACAACAAGAGTGTCAATATTCCCTGATAGACTCTCTCCATCCCTCTGTGACTACCCGCACTAATAAATGCCTTCATGTCCGCGTCTCCTTACCAGATAGTTACTGCCCAGAACCAGGATTAACCCGATGGTGGACTTGAAAATACCGACCGCAGCCGTATAACTGAACTCGCCTTCCCGAATACCTTGCTTGTAAACGTAGGTTTCAAAGACTTCCGAATATTCGGAGTTTATAGGGTTCTGCATCAGATAGATTTGTTCAAAATTCGTATCCAGCGTATGTCCAAGCGCAAGAATAAACATGATGATGACGGTGGGTATAATCGACGGCAACGTAACGGACCAGATCTGTCGGAGTCTGCCTGCCCCGTCCATCTTGGCGGATTCGTACAGAGCCGGATCGACGCCTGCAATGGCTGCCAGATAAATGATGGAACCCCAACCGATATTCTTCCACTGTTCCTGCAAAATCACAAGAGGATAAAAGGCTTTGCCATTGAAAAGCAACTCGATGCGCTCCCCTCCCCATGTGTGAATGAGGTTATTGAGGATCCCGGTTTCTTTGGAAAGAAAGATGTACGTTAAACTGATGACAATAACCCACGATACGAAGTGGGGCACATAGACGAACGTCTGAATCCAGCGTTTGACTGTGGCATTCTTCAATTCGTTGAGCAACAAGGCCAACACGATCGGTGCCGGGAACATAAGGATATGCAACAAACTGATCGTAATCGTATTGCGGAACAGCATGAAAAAATCCGGATCCTTGAACAGCGTTATGAAGTGCTGCAATCCAACCCATTCACTTTGCAGGATCCCCTTGTATACGGAATAATCCTGAAACGCGATCATAATGCCCGGCAATGGCAAATATTTAAATATAATGAAGCATAACATGCCGGGAAGCCCTAACAAATATAAGTACTTATGTTGAGCGATCTCCCGCAGAACAGAAGGTTTTCTCTTCACGGCGATCTGAGCCGGCAACCGTTGCGGCAGGGTATCTTCCATAGGTTTCTCTAACTCCTTCTCTGTCTGGTGTATCTTCATTCTACTCTGAAAAAAATAAGGGTTCTAACTGTCAAGCACATCATTTTATCAGAATTGTAACTTTCCGTAGTTGTCACTTTTTGATTAGCAAAATAATGACAGCTCCATTGACATCCCTAGTGCAGAAAAAAGCTGCTTTCCTAAAGGAAGCAGCTCCATGTTAACTATTGGAAGAGATACAAACGGACACTTTGAGGGGGAATTGGACTTGCAGCATCAACTGATTCCCCATCCGGATCAGCACAGCCGAATAAGGAACGTCGCCCCGCTCTAATGCTGCAATTCAGCTCTGTTGAAGAGCTGTTCCATACGAGTACGGCGATCCGGTCGCCGGCTGCATAAGCCTTAGCAGTCAATCCCTCAGACAGGCCGATAAGCTCGAAACCGGTGGTATCTAGGAATCGGCCCTCCCAAAGGTAATCTGAATACTTTTTGCAGAATTCAATAACCTGCCGCAAATATTGTTTTGCTTCAGCTGGAGGAATACTCCTCATCAACTCATGATCAGGTGGATAATAAACTACATCCTCATAATCCTCAGACTCGGGAAGTTTATCTTGAAGCAAGTACTGTACATCGGCCCTGTAACGGGTTTCCAATTCAAACCTCAATCCATACAGGACTGCGAAGTTGGCGTAGTACCGGTCCATCATGGCCGTAGGATGACGCTGCGTCATAGGCAGTTCCGGAAACGTGTAACGGAACATCTCGGGGAAGGGCTCTTCCCCTGCGGAGGCATGCGTTTCTTCCGGCCTGAAGCCGCAGCCCCAGCCGTGAACATACGATATCCCGGAGAGCACAGAGTCATGAATCCCCTCGGTCATAATCGCGAAGTCAGGGCTTAGACTTCTCATATGCGTTGCGATAGAATGTATAATTTGACTTCGTTCTGTTGTATATGCGGTCGCCGGTGTTTTATGTTTATGATTCGGGTTATGACATTCATCTGGACCATAGACTCCGATTTGGTCGAAAAGGATGCCATCGGCTCCCAGCTCATAGGCTTGTATAGCCAATTCCAGCATCCGGTTCTGCCATACGTCCGAACCTGTACAACCCATGGCGAACGGAACCGGTGTTGCACTGCGAAATTTACGTACTGATGAAACTTGGAGTTCCTGGTTCTCCAGGAGCAACGCAGCATCATTGCCATGATAACGATAGAACTCCGTCATAAGGTCCATGATGACCCCATTAGCATAGAGAATCGTTCGCATGCCTCGCTCCTTGGCACGCCCCAGAGCTTTCCGCAGCGCCTCTTTACCTCCCATTAACTGATCGGGAATAAAATCGGGGAAACAGCGGTCATGTCCGCCATGCGCCCAACCGAACAAGCCAAGGGTGTCTAGACCGCGTTCCTCGGCGACTTGACATAACTGATCAATTCCGCTGTGGTAGTCCCACATGACCTCCCCGTTCTGCTGCTTCATTACGCTAAGCAGCCACCCGGAAGACCGGCGAACCCATTGTGGGGGCGTAATGATTGAAGCATGCGAATCGTACCAACTTCGGTATATCTGAGCCGCTTCATGCCAGGTTCCCTGAAAAGCTTGTATGACGAAGGTCGGAGAATTCCAACTTCCTCCGGGCTGGATATACGGATGATGCTTAACGCTGACATCCAGAACATCCAATAATTCATTATGATTTGCATGAATGTCTAATTTCCCCTTATCAGGATCATGTGTGCCGAAGTATAATCCGCCACTGTTTTCACAAGCAAGAGCGAACCATGGCATCGTCCCTGTCCCGCTTGGATAGGACATCGACCTGCTTCCTATCGCCTGAAATCCGCGGAATCGCTGGCCCAGTCCGTTGGGCCAATATAAGTTGCTATTTTCGCCCGAAGCTTGTATACCCGATAACTTTACTCCTACGACCTCCCGAATATACCAAGCCTGCTCATTATGATTCTGAATGTGCAGAGAAATATCCCATTTCTGGGATGCTGTCTCCAATATCCGCATTTCGATCTGTATTTTTGAAAAAGGCACCGATTCGCTTAGCCTACTGTACCGAATAAGATAACCCTGATCCACCGCTTCTGCCTGCCCGGAACAATCCTTGCTTGAAAGCAGCAACTTTACTCCCGGCTTCCAAGGTTGGGAGGGAAGCTGGGCGGTCAAACTCCATTCCAGTAGGCCTTCCTTATAACAATTCATGATACTTTCCAGACTAATAGCCTTTCCGTTCAATTGAACTAACCCGTCTGATATTTTTGGCACTATGCATTCTCCTCCGCGCAATAAATATAATGAGTTCTACGCTTCCTTGAAATAGTATGAAGGCGGTTCTAAACCGTAGGCATGTATACAACGACATTTTCTTTCGACTGCTCAATATTGTAAGTCTCAACGACCACGTCATATGAGCGCGTCTTCACGCGCGGATCTGTTATCAGGCAACCTGTCTTGATATCGAATTCCCACTGATGCCATGGGCAACGGATAATTTCGCCTTCACGCTCAGAGGAGAACTGACCCGGTTCTTCAGATGTCACCAGAGGTGTAATTAACCCGCTGCACAGCTCAGCGCCTTGATGAGGGCAATAATTCCGCAAAGCATATAATTTTCCTTCGATATTAAACACGCCGATACTTCGACCTCCAATGTCGATCACTCGACGGGACCCGACAGGGAACTCAGCTGCTGCTCCGATTATATGCGGCTTCATACACTTCCCTCCTTCGCCCAAGAACCAAGTTTGTATAATCGCGCTGCATTGTTGTAGTAAATATTCGCCGAAGTTTCCTCATCCAGCTTGGGTAAGGCCATCGCTGGAGAATCAAAGTCCCAATGCGGATAATCGCTGCAGAATAACAGCTTCTCCTTCCCGTTCATCCATTCCAGCATTTGCTTGAAGGCTGCCGGATTAGGTCCCGTTTCAATCGGCTGAGAACCTATATATACATGATCCATAAAATACTCGCTCGGCTTCTTCTTCACCCACGGGGTTTGATACCGCAAGCCGATCCAGTCCTGATCCAGTCTCCATAAGTAAGGCACAATCCAGAACACGCCTGCTTCAAGCAACACTACCTTCAGGTTAGGGAAACGCTCGAATACCCCTTCAAAGATGAAACTCGCCAGGTGAGCCATTATTAACTGGGGCCGCAAAGCCCGGTATTCAATATAATAGGAAGGGTGACCGGCTCCTGTCGGTGAAGGATTGATTCCGAACCCTTCCATACCGATATGAATGGTGAAAGGCAGATCGTTCCGTTCACAGGCCTCATAGATTGGATTGTAATAACGCTGGCCGTATAGAGATTTTGCGCCGCTTGGCGCAATAACCTGAACCACATCTTTATGTTTGCCCACACGGTCAATTTCTTTGGCGGCCAGCAATGGATCCTGAATCGGGATGAGTACGGATCCCTTCATGCGCTTATCCTTCTCTAACCAATGTTCCACGGTAAAGTCATTGTACGCTGAACATAAAGCTGCCGCGTAATTCGCGTCTGGTGTGGTCGTTACAGGTTGGAACTCCCCGGTTAATATGCCGTACTCCACGTTGAATTCGTCCATAAGTTGTTTCGCCAAGAAGGACAAATCCGATGCCGGTGGATTCCCGTTGGGCGGGAATGAATCCACCCTTCTCCCCTGTACCCCGCCGTTCAGTGTCGGCAGGGACGGCAGCTGTAAACCCCACGTCTCCACTTGAGAACGATAATGTTGAGACAAATAAGGGAACAAATCTTTGACTTCGCCAAGCTGATGATGAATATCACAATCGATGATTTTACGTCGTCCCATATAAATCCTCCTTGTTATTCACACTTGTTGTTTATATCAATCATTTTGAAGAGCCTGTTATGTCAGGTATGTTGCTCCTTTTCATCGTAATCGGGTTTAGAGGGTCCAACAAGCATGAGAACAAGGTCGGAATGCGTTCCATTTTAGCCTTGTGTATTTCGATATCATTCGTTATAATTACATGTTATTCTATCGGATCGGAGCCCCAGCCATGATGAACAAGATGTTGCCGCTGATTGCGGAGCCCGCTTATACCCTGACCAGTTGGTACACAAAGACGGTTGCCGGCATTGAATCCGAAGCCGGGCGGAGAGGGTTAAAACTTACCGTATATCCAACAGAGCTGAATGATGTCATGGAAGAGATACCAAACCCGGGAGCCATTCTTGTTCTTGGCAGCTCCGCGGCGTGGGAACAAACCGTATTGAATCAGTTGCATGCCGCGGGCGTTCATCCCATTCTCGTGAGTACGCATTTCCATGAGATGCAGTCCTCCTCGAGCTACATAGCCCTCGACCATTCCCGGGCTGCATGCGAATTGACCCGATCTGTTATAGATTCGGGCTGTAAGCGCCTGGCCTTCTGCGGCATGAATCCGGACTCCCTTACCGATTTACTGAAGCACCGGGGATATGTTACGGCTCATTCGCAGGCAAATATTCTAGTCCATGATGAGGACATTTACAGAATGGACGGCTCCATAAGCCGTTGTTTTGAGAAACTTTTACCGATGCTTCCTCAATACGACGCCGTGATATGCACGAACGATGTTGTCGCCGTCCTTTTGATCCAAACATTGAAAGAAATCTCACCTAACTTGTTATCCCGCTTGTCGATCACCGGTTTTGGCGATACGATGACGGGCCGGATTACAACCCCTTCCTTAACCACGGTGACGCTGGATTATGCTGAAGCTGGCCGGAAAGCCGTGGATCTTCTTCTTTATCTTGTTAAGCATGATAAGGTCGTCTCTTCTTCCATAACGGTTGCCAGCCACATTCAAACTAGGGAAACGACCTCCGGTTTCCACGACATGCCGGTGGACGAAGGATCACATTTAACGCTCTCCAAATCTTCGAATGCAGTTTCAGCCCGAACGGAACAACAATTTTACCGAATGGAGCACCTCTTGCAGGAATCGGATTCATTAGACCTGGATATTCTTCGCGCCCTGCTCACAGGCAACACCTACGAATCCCTGTCGGAACATATAAACCTGTCGGTGACCGCAATCAAATACAGAATAAAAAAGATGCTGATTCGGTCCGAATCAACATCTAAAGCGGAGCTCCTGAAGCTCATCAGCACTTATGTGGAACAGAGCGACAACCTGAAAAATCTGTACGGGTGTTCAGGATAGATTTATTTTCCTTACGGCCGATGGCGAACATCCCCGGAGTTGTTTGAATACCCGGTTAAACGTAGGGATGCTTCGAAACCCGCAGCGGTAAGCAATTTCCGTTACCGGAACATCCGTAAGCTGAAGCAGCCTGTCCGCTTCCGTGACACGGTAACTCGTTATATATCGGCCGACGGTCATACCTGTGGCCTCCTTAAAGAAGCGGGAGAAATGGTACACGCTCATGTTGGATACAGCGGCGAGCTGATTCAGCTTCAGCTCGTTAGCATAATGCGCTTCCACATAATCGAAAACATGTTGCAGCCTTTCCAGTTTCGTTCTGTGCCTCGTTTGTTCATAGCCGGAGTAGACCTGATGCGGGACATCGCGGTAAACGATTTTCATAAGTTCATAGATGCTTGCCTTCACCGCCAGGGGGCATTCCTGATCCTGTTGCAAGCTCTCCTGATAAAGCTCCAGTACCGGCTTCAGAAGTCGCATATACAGTTTCCCGTCCTCCCCCTGCCGGGGCTTGGGGATATGGGGTTGCGCGACAATCCTGACCCTAACTTTCTCCGCGAGCTCATCATACAAAGTTAAACCGTATTGGATGATGAATACACGGCTTCCTTCAGGCAGAGGAGCATAATGATGAACCTGACCCGAATGAATGAGGAACAGATCTCCCTCTCCTAACGTATAGGAATCCTGATTTAACCCTACTCGTTGCCGCCCTTGCATAACGTAAACAACCTCGATCTCGTCATGCCAATGGGGGGAATATTCAATATCCCCGGTCTCAAAACTATGGATCGGACGCGTTGAGGTCGTCCTGCCTTTCTGTTGCCACGCGCGCACGGTCTTCGACCTCCAACCTGAAATATAGCTTCATTCTAGCTCAGTCGGATGCAGAATGTAAGACCGCGCGCGTAATCACGTACATGAAATCGGATTAAACCACCGTTAAACGCACGGTTTGCCTGATATCCGCTGACGAGGAACCCAACATCAACTCGAAATCACCGGGCTCTACGATCCAGTTCAACGATTCATCTAACAATCTCAGCATACGCGGGGTGATGGTGAATGTCACATGGACACACTCACCCGCTTCGACCGTCACTCGTTTATAGTCTTTGAGCGAGAACAATGGAGTGGCCACAGTACCGTACAAATCGCGAATATACAGCTGTACAACCTCATCGCCGTCCACTCCTCCTGTGTTCCTCACCTCGATTGAAAGCGTCGTTTCTTCGTCCTTGTCCACCGTCGTCTTCGATAACTTCGGTGTTCCGTATTCAAAGGTCGTATAGCTGAGACCGAAACCGAATGGAAACAACGGTTTATCCGGCATATCATTATAGCCGCTGTTGCGCCCGCGGGGCTCCGTATTATAACACATGGGCAACTGCGCCACATGCTGAGGGAATGTGATGGGCAGGCGGCCCGCCGGATTGACAGCTCCATAAAGAATATCGGCAATCGCACTCGATCCCGCTTGACCTGGATACCATACATGGAGGATGGCGCCCGCTTTACTCACCCAGTGTTGCATGGTCACCGCGCTGCCCCCGTACAGCACAACAATCACTTGCTTCCCCAGATCGGCCACATCCGTAATCAGCTTCTCCACGGACTGCGTCAGGTCGAGGTTGGCACGGTCGCTCCCCTCCCCTTCCGTCAGTCCAGCCGTCACGATGACCGTTTCATAACCTTCCAACAGCGAGGCATAATCCGTCCGCGGTTGCACCCGGTCAGGCTGATAATCCCAAGTCAGCTTTAACCTCGGAGATGTGCCTGAGGTTCCGAACATGACGGAAATCGGATATTTCTTTCCTTTTTCCAGATCGTAACATGCGTATTGACAATCACTGACCGTATCATGAAACCGATCAATTAACATTTCCCCGTCTATGCTCAGTGAAATTCCGCCGTTAGCTTCCATGCAGAACGAAAATTGCCCGCTTGCGGGCGCTTCAATAAATCCTTTCCACTCGGCTGAGAATTCCCCGCCAGCAGGGAATTGAGCATGCTGCGCTACAGGCCCATCCGACCAGTCAAAGTGAAGTTCCGCATCCGTCCGCTTCACCACAGGCTGGCCGCAATACGTCTTATCCGGTTTGAAATAACCGTATAACCCTTGCTCTATGCCTTGATCCGTGATGCAACTAAACACTTTCTGCGGGATGACCGAGTAGGATTGCCCCTGTCCTGCCGCCGGCTCCACAACCTCCGCTTCTTCCATCACATCAGCCAAGGAAGGGACCTCGATGCCCCAAGTGGAATATCCCCCTAATTTAGGCGCTTTGGCAAGTGATCCCATGATCGCGACCTTCCCGCCTTTGACCAGGGGCAGGACATTGTCGTTCTTTAGCATAACGATGGATTTCGTCGCGGCGCGATAGGCCACTTCACCGTGCTTCGCGCATGCTGTAACGGCTTCAGTTTCTTTGAAGTCCAGCGAGAGTTCCTCATCAAACAGTCCCCGTTCAAATTTCACCCGAAGAATATCAACGACCAGAGCATCAATGTCTTCCTCAACCAGCAGTCCGCGGTCCAAAGCTTCCTCTAAGGAAGAATACCCGTTCTCGCCAAGGAAGCTTGGAATCTCCCGGTGCAATCCAGCCTTGACCGCTCGCGCGGCAATACGCGCATAGTCATTGTCCTCCACCCGATGCAAGGTTTTCGCTTTGTGCATAAGACCGTAATCCGTCACAACAAAGCCTTTAAACCCAAGGTAGCCTTTGAGCATATCTGTCAGAAGCCACTTGTTGAGTCCGACTGGGATGCTGTCCAAAGCGTTATAAGATGCCATCACCGAGCGTACGCCCGCTTCCTCAATACATGCCTGATACGGTACAAAATACAGAGATTTCAAAACTCGCTCCGAATGATAGACAGGCCCGCTGTCCCTTCCGCCGTCCCCGCTATTCGCAACGAAGTGCTTGGGCGTGGTTACAATTCCCGCCGACTCTAAGCTTCGGCAGAAGCTGACCGCCGTCTTGGACGTGAGCACCGGGTCCTCGCCATACGTTTCTTCCACCCTTCCCCACCGTAAATCTCTCGCCATATCGATGGTAGGCGACAGCACTTGGCGTATACCGCGCGCTTTGCTCTCCGCCGCGATGACACCCGATACTTCTTCCATAAGCTCCGGATTCCACATGGCCGCGAGTCCGATCGCCTGAGGGAACGATGTGGCCCCTTTAAGGCATAACCCGTGCAGCGCCTCCGCCGAAATGAACGGAGGGATGCCCAGCCGCGTATTTTCCTTGCAATGACGCAATACGCCGTTTACGATTTCCACTTCCTTCTCCAGCGAATGCGGCATCATAATCCGTTCAAAGGCGATTCCGCCCAAGCCATGTTCACTAATCAGATGCTTCTTCGACAAATCTCCGTTCTCATCCATAAGCTCCTGGAGAAAAACACATTGCATCTGGGCAATTTTCTCCTTGATGTTCATCAGTGCTAACAATTGTGTTGCGCGTTCAGATGCTGTCAGCGTTCGGTCCATATAACTAATGCTGGTAGAGGTCATCGTTCATCACTCCTGATTTGATATGGTTTTAAGCGGTATAACCATGTTCCACGTAACCCCCTGAATATCCCAAGGTTCATCACCGTTACCGGTTGCGAGAAACAGGTGGGTTGGCTTACCGTCGTGGAACAACAGATTAGGTCTTTCCAGATTGCTCTGCTTCGTGACAGTGCCGTCGTCCCAAACGACGTCCCGCGTATAGGATAGAGGTTCAGGATGCAGCTTCCAGTGGACGCAATCCTCGCTTGTCGCGTAGACCCCCGCCCCCCACTCACCTGTAATTCCGCCTCCGTTGTTCTTGAAATCATCTTTCATGAGAACATGAAACTGATCGTCCTGATACCACAGATAAGGATCTTCCACATGAATATTTCCGTCATCAAACTGCAGAATCGGAGAGTCGCTTAACCGCTCGAAAGGACCTGCGGGATGCGGCGCTTTCACGATGCCCAGTTGTAACGGAGCGTGCGCGTACTCCCTGGATTTATAGATCATGTACGTCGTGCCGTCAGGCATGATTACCGCGGATGGATTGGTCGTGATGGTACAATCCCAATGGCCGGGGGTGCGAGGCTCCAGCAGTGGCTGATCCATCCGCTCCCAAGGGCCGAATACCGATGTGGAGACGGCAACACCGATTCGCTTGCGGTTCCATACTTCGATGGCCCGTTCAGGGGAGATGAACTCCCCCGCTTCGGGAACAGGTCCGCCGAAGGTCGTTCCGAAATAATATAAATAATAAGTTCCCTTCCAATATTTAATCGAAGGATTATGCTGATTCATCGCGTCGAAGTAGGAACGATGACGTCTCTCCATCACAACTTCCTGAAAGGTGTAAGGACCCTCCGGCGTATCGCTTATAGCTCTTACGATTTCACTGTTAAACAGCCACTGCCACCCGAAACCCAACGCCTTTGGCCATCTCGATGCGAACATATGATACTTCCCGTCTTCGCCTTGAATGACTGAACCGCACCAGACAAAATAATCATCCATACGAAAACCGCCGTTCTTGGGTGCGGGAAGCAACTTCTCATTTATAGGGTTACTCAACATTAACATCCTCCATCTGTCATTGGACTCTGCTTCCCACTTTAGTGGATAAAATCAATGATCACTACTTATCCCCTGCTAACAAGTTCTCAAATATTGCTGTTTTGACTCAAAAAAAAAGCAGTCAGCACTTGATCCTGTACTGATACTGCCTCTCTCTTATAGCAAAACATGAAGTTATCGATATCCCTAAACAAATATGCCTTTCTTCAATATAATATTGGCATAGAGCGCGCGCTCCCCTGTCGCCACAATCGCATAGGCTTTCTTCGCGCGTTCGTAGAACGCATATCGCTCCAGGTAATCGATGGGAGAGGTCGTTTCCTGATCAATGATACATCTGTATTTATGCCATATGGTTGTCTCCGCCAGATCTCCCGGAACGACGGACATCAGCGCAATCGGGCTATCCGTGTATGTATCCAGGGGCATCAGTGACAGCACCGCCTTCAACAAATCCGGTAAACCGTGCCCATCGCATCTCACCACTCGGCTGGTATGGCTGGCGGCCGGAAAATTGCAATCGGCCAGTACAATCTCGTCACCATGACCCATTTCCATCAAGATTTTAATCAAATCCGGCGATATGATTGGCGGAATTCCTTTTAACATCGTAAATCTCCCCATTCTTAAAATTAATGTTATCGATAACCCTCAATTTATCAACAAAGATTTACGCTGTCAATCCTAAATTTTAGGCGCAACAAAGAGTGCCGCCAATAAGATGCAGCACTCTAACCATAACGTTTCCGTTGGGCGCTTACGCCAACAAACTAATCACTAACAACTCATACAACACAAGCGGCAGAATCACATTGTTGTAATAATAACCGCGCGCATCCACTTGAGCCACTTCCAAATACAGATGGTGGTCGTCAACGTTCGCGACCGTCCCTTGAATCGTTTCGCCGTGGATGGTTTCCACCTGAACCGGACGACCCACGCATTGAGCACATACGCCATAAGCGTCTTCCCGCATTTTCTTCAACGTCTCCACCATGCCGGTGTTCCCTTGCAGCACCGGTTGTACGCCAGTAACCTCTGTCATTTCAAGCACCTCCGAAGGATTTCATGAATATTGCTCATGCCATATCCTATGCGCCCGCCCAGAAAAGGTTCGTCGTTATTAAGAAACTAACTTCAATCCGATGGCCGAACCAAGCACCATACAAAGGAACAGAATCCGCTTCAAACTTTTTGTTTCACCGTACACAATCATCCCGATTAGTGTACCGCCGGCAGCCCCGATCCCCGTCCATACGGCATAAGCCGTTCCCATGGGCAACGTGCGCATCGCGAACCAGAGCAAGATGAAGCTCACAGCGAAACTGCCCGACAACAACGCGTACGAAGTCCAATGCCGGTCCTTTTGCGCTTTATTCATCATGGCCACACCTGTCATTTCAAAAACACCCGCGCATACCAGATACATCCATGCCATCTTACTCCGCCTCCTTCGCATTTACCGGTTCTTCCCCGTGCGTGGCTTTCAGGCCGATCACACCTACTAACAGCAGCACAATAAGCGCAATTTTAATCCCGTATAAGGTTTCGCCAAAAAGGAATGATTCCGCAAGCACCGTACCCGCTGTCCCCAAACCTACAAATACCGCGTAAACCGTACCGACCGGCAACTTCCGGGAAGCCGCGATCAACGCGTAAAAACTGACCGTAATGGCGACCACCGTAGCACCCCATTGCCACCAGGTTACGGAATGCTTCAAGCCAATCACCCATCCTACTTCAAAAAAAGCCGCCAAAAACACCTTCAACCATGATTGATTCATCTTTAATCCGCCTCCCTGTCTTCTCCTGTTGATCATTGCCGCAAACCGCAAAGCACAAAGCAAAAAGCCCGGGAAATATCGTCAGATATCTCCCGGGCTTTTGTCCCTCCGTGCAAGGCGCTGCATTATGGCAACGCGTTTTCCCTCGGACCAGCCAGCCGAAACGGCTGCGGAACCCTAGAAAACTTTATAATATAACAATACCTCACATAAGCTGTAATGTCCAGACTTTTGCCAAACTAATTATTTCCTTAACATACCCTTCAGCACAAACAACAGATTTGCCGGACGTTCCGCAAGCCTCCGAGTGAAATAAGGATACCAATGCTCGCCGAAAGGCGTATATACACGAACTGTGTATCCCTCGTCGGCCAGTTGTTGCTGCAAGCTTGTGGAAATACCGTACAGCATTTGAAATTCGAATCGATCCCTGCCTATTTGGCGGGCTGCGGCATACGCTTTAACCTGATCAATGATGGTTACGTCATGCGTTGCCACGGCGGCATAACAACCCTGATCCAGCATCGCTTTCACCAGCTTCACGTAGTTGGCGTCGACATCCGCTTTACGCGGATAAGCTACCGAAGCCGGCTCGCGATAGGCGCCCTTGACCATCCTCAGATTCGGCTTGAACGGAGCCAGTTTCCGCAAATCGTCTTCCGTGCGATACAGGTAGGATTGCAGCACAAGACCGACATGCGCATTCCCGAATTCATTGCGGAGTGTAGTGTAAATGTCGATGGTTTGCTGGGTAATCGGCGAATCTTCCATATCAATACGCACAAAGTTTCCGTGTTCTCTGGCCTTCGCGGCAATTTTCCGCATAAGTTTAAGGCACAGCTCCGGGGAAATGGACAAGCCCAGTTGAGTCAGCTTTACGGAAACATTGGACTTTAGTTGATGATTGGCGATGCTATCGAACGTGCGGAGCACCATATCGGCCGCATCTATGGCAAGTTTTTCCTCGTATACGCTTTCACCTAAGAAATCAAGGGTTGACGTAAGTTTGCGTTGGTTTAACTCCGCCACCTTGGCACAGGCTCCCGAAAGTTGTTCATGCGCTACAAACCGGTGAGCAACTAGTCTCATCCCGTATTTGGTAAAGAAAGATTTCACAACAGGTAAATCGGCACCGAACAAAATAGTTTTACGAAAAAAAGTACTCATACTGAAATAGCCTCCTAAGATGAATTACACTTACATCATATTCGGGATGTTTCGACAATGTCCTTCTTGCCTTTTTTGCCAATTTGGGCCAATAGGGAGTTCCTTTGAAATCATGTTTCATAGAATATACTAACTTGAATAATAGGAGAAGTTTGAACATGAACTGGACACCATCTCAACGTAAGGAAGTGATCACCTCCGAATTGATTGGCGGGTTGATGCGGCGAGAATTCTCTGTCCGTTATCAGCCGCAAATCAACACGCACAGCGAGGCATTGATCGGGGTTGAAGCGCTCTGCAGATGGACTCATCCGATTCTGGGCGTCATCTCGCCGGCCCAGTTTATTCCGATCGCCGAACAGGCGGGGCTCATCCCGTTCATCGGAGAATGGATACTGGATGCAGCTTGCAAGCAATTGATGCTTTGGAAGCATCGTCACGGAGTTCAGCTTGCATTAGGAATCAATGTGTCCGCTTACCAGTTACGGGATGCGCAGTTTCTGTCTGTGATCCAAAGGACGCTGGAATCTACAGGCTTCCCGGCCGATTACTTACATCTCGAACTGACTGAGGGTGCTCATGTTCATGACGATATGGTTGAACAGTTGCGTGCCATCCGAATCGCCGGAGTCGGCATTTCAATGGATGATTTCGGTACAGGCTACAGCTCGCTCAGCCTATTATCACGGTTACCTGTCACGACGGTCAAAATAGCCCGGGAAATGATTAACGGCAAAGACGTTTCGGAACGAGCCGAAATCATCTTTGCCGCTATCGTTTCCCTGGCCGGTCAACTAAACATCAACGTTATTGCCGAAGGGGTGGAGACTTCGAAACAACTCGAGTTTGTAAAAAACGGCGGTTGTTCCGTCGTACAGGGTTACTATTTCAATCCTCCGTTGTCAGCAGGCGAGTTTGAGCGTGCTTACTTTATGGGGCGAGCTTAAGAACCGCAGCACTTCTTGAACTTCTTCCCGCTTCCGCAAGGGCACGGATCGTTACGACCCACTTTAAGTCCTGTGGCAAAGGAAAGCACTTGGCCCCCCTCGGTGCTTCCTCCGCTCAAACGGTCTTGCGCCGCGGATGCAGCATTCCGGGTATGGGACAGCTCCGAAGGCGAGTTGCCTTTCAGGAACCATTGACGCGTACCGTTATAGAGCAATACCAACTGATCCGCCACGGGTCCGATGTCATCCATAGAGTCGAATTCAATGTAATGTTGTATTTCCTGCACCATATCGTGGAGTGAAGACATTCCCATCTGGACGCCAAATGTCAATCCGTCGATTACTTCCTGCGCATCCGACTTACTCATCCCGTAGTTGGAACGCAAGTATTTCATGAGATTAAGGTACACAGGTGTTTGTTCCACAAAATCAGGGCGGCTCGCATCCAACAGCTCGGCTTTCGTGAAAGGATAATAAGGAATAGACGCTCTCATGTCATGTTCTCTGAGAATTTCCTCGTAATCTTCCACCGCACTGTGAAAGAAGATCTTTCCTTCAACCAGCATGTTCCCGTCATAATCACAATACTCTTGAATGACTCTAAGTATTTGTTCTACATCTTGAATCATCACATATTTGGAAAGCAACTCAAGTAATGTTTCGCTGCGCAATGCGCCGTAATGCTCCATCATCCCCATAGAGAGCTTTATAATCTCTTCGTTATGAACAGCGTTCTGCTGATAGGACTTCCATGCCTGTCCATCCAGAGAACGAACGGAAGCTACCAGCTCCTCAGGCATCACTAAAGCCGATTTCCCCTTCACCGTTCCGTTGAAAGCAAGCCCCAGAAACTTATAGTAATTACTGGATTTGATCTTCGCCGAGCCCGGTACCATTCCGTCATTCTTAACCAAACGCTGGATGGTGTCCAAACGTTCACGGTCCATCGTATCTAACACATCACCGATCGCCTCAGGCAGCAAAGCGGCTAACCTGCTGGCCAGATCCGTCTTGTTGAGAGAACTTAATCCCTTAAATCCGTAACGCGTACGAACTTCGGTCAACTCCTGTTTGGAACGTTGCGAAAGCACCTGTTCCAGCTTTAGAGGCCATTCAATGACCCCCGTATTAGTTACTTCCGAATCATATACACCTAACAATCCGTTCACCTCCGAAATATAGCAACTATTATACCGAATTTCCGGTCAAAAAGGTAGTGAGTTACATTGAAGCAAAATAACCCAGTGAGAATCCACCGGGTTATCGCTGTTGACAGTATATAATGAGTTAGGCTTTCAATTTACGATTATTAAACCAGAGCGGAATACGGAACACCAAATTGATTAACAACACGACAAACACTAACACCGCCGCCGCTTTGTCGGCAATCTGCCGCGCGTCCGGCACGATGGCTTCCGCCTGCACATACCACAGATGAACCGCAAGCGTTTCACCCGGGGACATCAGATTGAAATCCCACATTTCGCCGGAAGTGCTTAAGCCGCCTGTCAGGATGATGACGGCGGATTCGCCGAAAGCGCGTCCCGCAGTCAGGCAGATCCCTGTAATGATCCCGTTAAGAGCTACGGGAAGCACGACCGTGCGAATGCATTGGAACTTGGTTGTCCCCATGGCGTAGGATGCCACTCTTAAATCTTTGGGCACCGCCCGAATCGACTCCTCCGTAACCCGGGTTAACACCGGGAGGTTCAACAGCGCCAAGGTAAGTCCCGCTCCGAGGATGGTATATCCAATCTGGAAATATTCAATAAACAACCAGATCCCAAGCAAACCGAATACGATGGAAGGTACGGAAGCCAGACCCTCCACACAGATCCTCAAGAAAGCCGTGAACTTATTGTCAGGCGCGTATTCCGCCATATAGATGCCGGCACCTAAACCGACAGGGATAGAACAAATCAAAGAAATGCCGAGCACATAGAAGGAATTCAGCAGCGTGGGACCGATCCCTCCGCCTTCTTCAATTTCGTCGGGGACCTTCACCAGAAAGTCCGGTGTGATGTAAGGTATTCCTTTGGCAAGTATTGTGAACAGAATCCAAAGAATCAGCGCCACGACAGCTCCGCCCAGCACCCACAAGGAGGCGGTTGCCATCCGATCCATCGTTTGAGCCCATGTGTTCTTTCTTGTAATCGATGTCATGCTCATACGTTAACTTCTCCTTTCGGACGGATGACGCGAATAAGAATAATCAGAATCAGCGAGATCAGAAGCAGCAGGAAGGCCATCATGTATAATGCGTAATTCCAGGTGGAATCGAATGCTACGTTCATAATCTGCATGACAATATTGCTGGTTAAGACGGAGGTTGCCCCGAATAAACCCTCCGCAATGATCGGACTGTTGCCGATAACCATCACCACAGCCATCGTCTCGCCGATCGCCCTCGCCATTCCCAGAATAACGGCGGACATGATACCGCGGTTGGCCGCGGGAAGGACGATCTTCGTAATGACTTGCAATCTCGTCGATCCCAGCGCGTAAGCGGCGTCCCGGTACTTCTTAGGCACGGCCACGATGGAATCATCGCTCACTCTCGCAATCGTCGGAAGGGTCATCAGCGTCAACACAAGCGCCGCTGCAAGCAACCCCTCTCCGATGGGTTGACCGAACACATTTTGCAGGAAAGGAATCAATACCGTCAGTCCCAAATATCCGTATACAACCGATGGAATCCCTACTAATAAATCTAAGATCGGGCGAACCGTTTTTTTGACCCAATCCGGCGCGATCTCCGAAAGAAACACGGCAATCCCTACGGAAATAGGCGTTGAAATCAACAACGTAAGCGCGGTTAGCGCCAGTGTGCCGTAAATAAACAAGCCTGCGCCGAATTGTTCATCTTCCGGTGTCCAGTTGGTCGATAAGAAGAAGGTTGCCGCCGGTACCGATTGAAAGGCAAGTATGCCTGTCCGTCCTATAAATAGAATGATCGAGAAAAGTACAATACATAACAAGGCAATGGAGGAGAAACATATGATTCGGAACATCTTATTATTCAATCGGGTTCGAAATAAACGGTCGAAGCTCCGAGGCTTTTCCTTATAAGGACTTTGTTTAAGAACAGTCGATCCTTCTCCGTTTCCCGCTCGTTGCAGCATGGTGCTCATTATTTATCCTCCTCAGATTACAACAGAAGGTAACCAGCCTCATAGAAGAGACCGGTTACCAGGGTTACTTAATGAATTTCATTTCGGAAACCTAATGCTTCGAAGTTCTTAAGAATGTTACTTCTTGATGCTGGCAAGCGGGATGAATTTCAACTTTTTCAGGGAACCTTGTTGGAACTCTTTGCTTGTTACATAGTCGATGAACGCTTTCGTCGCGCCTGTCGGTTGACCTGCTGTCATGTAATAGCCCGTACCCCAAATCTTGTATTTACCGTTGACGATATTAGCAGTAGTGGCTTCAACGCCTTCGAATTTCAAAGCTTTAATGTCGCCTTTAATGTAAGGCAAGTCCACATAACCGATGGAGTTCGGCTTGGAACCAACGGTAGTAGCCATCGTACCGCTGTTGGAAGCCGCGATGGAACCGGAAGCTTTCTCGTCAATACGAGTGCCGCCCAAAGCTTTAAGCTCGAAGTTAACGCGTGTACCGGAACCGAAAGAACGGGTTACTACCACGATGGCAGCGTCCGCGCCGCCGACTTCTTTCCAGTTCTTGATCTTGCCAGTGTAGATGCCTTTCAATTGGTCGCTTGTCAGGTTGTCAACGCTAACGTTCTTGTTAACAATCGCTGCGAAAGGAATAACCGCAACCGGCGTAGCTACTTGACCGCTGAAAGCCGGGAAGCCGGGAACGGATGTGCTTGCATCCCAATCTACCGCGCCGATGTCTGCAATGCCTTTCTTAACCGATTGAGGTCCTGTAATCGAACCGGAACCGGATGCCGCGATGCGAACGCGGGGGTTCTTCTTCTTAAATTCTTTAGCCGCTTGAAGCGTCATCGGCAACAGGGCCGAAGAACCGTTTACCGTAATCTTGCCGCTCAGGCTGGAAGCCGCGCTTGTTAATGTTGCACCTGCGGAAATGACGAGGGCGGATGCCAGTACAATCGCCGTAAATTTGTTAAATAGTTTCATTGTTGTAAAACTCCTCTCAAGTTATAAGTGAATGATGTTAAATTTGTTCTTTCGTCAATGCTACGGCTTTACCGCCGGAGATTATAAGAATCTGGTCATTCTCTGTAACCAAGACATGCCCTTCAGCGTCTACGGATATTTCATAGATGTCGCCTTCACCCGCGTAAATTTGTGTTGCGGCGCCTGTTGTGAAATTTACCTGGTACACTTTGTTGTCGATGGTAACGGCATAGATGCTTCCGTCCTTCGCAACGGTGCTTACCAACACGTCCAGATCTTTATTCAGGTCTGAAATCGTCTTGTCACGGTTGACGATCTTCAAAGTGCCTTTAGCGTTAACACTGTCCACATCCACGCTTACATAAGCTACTCGGCCGTCTTTCAACAGGTCCAGGTACAGCTTGTTGTCAATACTTTCTGTTAATTTCTCAGGAACGATCAAACTTGTTTTCGCATCTTTCTTAGCGATGTCCGCGATGTAAATTTGAGTTCCGGCTTTGGTCGTATCCACTTTCAGATTATCATCTGTCGTGAGATCCACCGTTTTATCATCAATCTTGGAAGTTGTTGAAGTCGAACCGTTAATGTTAACAAAATAAGTGAAGAGTGTTCCGTCCCCGTTCGCGCGAAGGTCGGATTTGTAATCAGCGCCGGAATCCGCAACAAGCTTCGTCAGCTTGCCGTCGGCAATCGCCAATCCGTAAACTGTATTGAATTTGTTCTCAGGTCCGCCGATGAAGAACAAGTTGCTGTTATCTTCAGACCATTGCAAATCTGTTTTCGCATCATCATTGTCCGTAATTCTTCTTTGGAAACCCGTGGACAAATCCACCGTGTACACATTGCCGCTTACCGAAACATAAGCGCCGTACTGACCGTTTGGCGAAACTACGACATTCGCTGTTTCTTCGCCCAGATGAATCGGAGACGCCTTCTTATCGGCATGGATGACGTAATCCATTGTGGATCCGTCTTCTTTACCATGAGAAACGACTACAGCTCCGTTGCTGGACCATCTCGGCAAGGAGTGCGTTCCGGATAGCAATTTCACCGTGCTGATTTCACCGGTTTCTTCGGAAACTTCCAGATCCAACGCTGTTGCAAGAGGCTGCCACTCCGCGAATAAGGTACCGCCCACGATTACAGGAACTAAAGTCAGTTCAGAAGCGCCCAGGTAACCGTTTAGAGATTTGGATTTAGCGGATAAAGTAACATGAGCATACTCTCTCATAACGGTGACCATGCCTTTGTCATAGCTAACATCTGCTCCGATGGCTGCCGCGAAATCCTTCACGGATACCAATGTCGTACCGCCAACATTGACACTGCGCAATGCAGCCGGGGTACCGTCAATCACAGCCGTCGTCTTGGATACGGCGATTGCGGGTTTTACCACCGGTTTTACTGCCGGTTTAATTGTTGGAGCTGCATGTACGGAACCCCATGCGGATGTTGCCAATAAGGATGCTGTCATCATACCTAGAACCTTGCGTTTCATTAAACTGATCACCCTATTCTGTTTATTTGGAAGGCTGACCTCGCCGTTGGATGAAGAATCCCCTCTTCGAGCGAACCTAGCCATTCGTGGTACAAGAAGTATTTTCACATATCTTTGTAAAGGGACTTGCAGGCCATTGTAAAATTACCATTAATTACATGTAAATGTTTTATGAAGAAAACTGAAAAGGTTTGGAAATTATGTCGTTGAAACTAGTCGAAACTGCTCATTTTTTGGATCTTTAAGTCAAACTAAAGAACCCCAATCGTGGTCGAAAGGGGTTTCAGGTCCTGTTTCTTATAGCCTACGTTTACATTATCTATGAAAACAAGTCATAGACTTGCCTAGCTGATTTGTGCAAAATGAATGCCTGTTCCTCTTCCGTCAACCCGGAAGTCCGAATCTTGGCTAATTCCGTACCGGTATTATCCGCGTGATCGGTGCCAAACAGAAACCGGTGAGCGCCTAGTTCCCGTACCCATTGCCGAATGAGGAAACCGCCCGTCCAAGTGATATCCGCATACAGATTAGAGCAACACCGCATCGCTGTTATGGTTTCACCCGCAAGCACCATCATTCCGCAATGCGCGATGACAATTTTTACTTCAGGGAACCGTTCGGCGACAGGAATGAGGTTGGAGGGATTCGCGAAAGGTATGCCCGCGCCGGTATGCACCATAACCGGAATGCCCAGCTTCCCGGCGAGTTCAAACACTTTCAAACCGTCGCGGCTCGCAGGATGAACCGCGTGAGCAAACGTATGAAGCTTGATCCCGATAAACCCATGTTCTTCCACGCAACGTCGTACTTCCTGTTCATATTGCGTATCAGGCAAATGAGGATTAGGGTTAGCCATCCCGTGAAATCGACCCGGGAAAGCTTTCATAGCCGCGAATATAGCGTCATGTTGTTTACGAACCTCCTCTAGACCGTGACAGGAAGCGGGTTGCAAAATCGTAACTTCAATCCCGTAAGTATCGTGTTTGTGAAGCTGTTCTACTAATGTAAAATCCTCGTCAAACACCTGATCCCAGCCTAAATGCGCATGTACATCAATGATCATGGGCTGCTTGCTCCTCCTGTTATTAAGATTGGCATATGCCGCACCGCGCTCTCGTATACACCGAACGTCATTCGCAGCGTAATCAGGTTATCCCTTCCTTCCGTTTGAAAAGGGGTGCCGTGATCAAGACAAGCGATGAAATGGGATTGCAGCAATACATGGCTGTAAGCATGATCCAACGTAGTGGAAGAGGTTAGGACCCGTTCCTCGGTTCCGTCTTCAGAAATAAACAGAATCTGACCCGAAGTGTCGAGTTTCAGCGTACCGAGCGTGCCGTCAATGACCAGTTGCTCCAGATGAAGGGGTTTCACTCCTTGGCCAAGAGGACGATCCAGCTTCTGACGGGTAGCCCAGCTCATATCCATATATCCATAGAAGTCTTCGTGACTGAGCACCACAATGCCGCTGTCTTCCCCCGCGATATGGGGACTAATCGTAGCCGTTTCGGCATAGATTCGCTTGGGTGTGCCAAACAAATACCTCCAGGTATCGAACCAGTGCACACCCATCTCATAGAACAATAACCTCGGCATGTCACGGAAAAATGGTTGTGGCAACACCGCACCGGGTGCCATTCGCGGTGTGTAGTAGTCCGTATGGGTGTAACGAACCGTTTGCACCTTGCCGAGCGTACCGGCATCCAGTACTTCCTTAATGAAACGAAACGGCTCAAGCCATCTCCAATTCTCCGTTACCATGAACCGAACTCCGCAGGACTCGGCCTTGGCCACCATCAGGGAAGCCTCTTTCTCTGAAGCCGCAAGGGGCTTCTGGCAGAGAATATGCTTTCCCGCATCAGCCGCTAAAGTCACCAACTCCGTATGCGTTTCCGGTCCCGTGACGATATCCACAATGTCGATATCCCCTTGGTTCAACATTTCTTCCAATGATGTGTAACATTGTTCATCCGGAATGCCGAACGCTAACGCCTTCTGACGAAGGTTCAGGGGGTTGCGGTCGCATAGCGCCGTCACCACCGCGCCCGGGATTTGCGCCCAAGCGGCAAGGTGATTATCTGACCAGAACCCGGTACCTACCAAGCCCACTTTCCACACCTCTACTTCACCTCTCCTTGCTCTTGCAGATGAAGCATCCTCTTCAGCACCTCATCTAACGAGGCCTTGGTAAACACCTGCTTCCAATCCGGCTTAAAGATCTTCTCATAACCGTAGTCAATGGCAATCTGAGCCGCATCCGAGAAAGGATTTACCTGATTAAACGCGATCGCGAGCGGAATCTGGATATGTCCCAGCATAAATGAACGGGCGGCGGCGGCGGGAACCCCCATTCGAATCACCTCATCCATCGCTTCTTTCATAATACAAGCCGCTGCCGCTGTTACTACCTCAGCCGCTGCGGGCTCCAACAACGCCATATGCTCGACGGTAATTTCATGGCATTCCACAACCGGCGCAAACATGCGGATGCAAATATCCTTCGCCTCGTCGAAAGGTTCACGCGAGCCTTCATGAAGCGCGATGACAATATCTTGCTTGGCCGCGATCCCCCCGAACATATCCTGTCTGGCTTCAGGGGTATCCTGTTCATCAAACAAGGCGGGATGACAAGGATGCGTGACCACAAAAGTACAATCTTCTCTGAGCTTCACTTGATTGGCGTATGCCGCGGCGGGATCCAGCAAAATCAATGTACCTCCGGGCTTCATGCGGGGCACGACCTGCTCGGAAACGCTGCCGATCTTCGCGTCGGGTACAGCCAGGATGACGAAATCGGCTTCCGCTACCGCTTCCTCGTTGTCCGTAGGAGTAAGACCTCGCTCTGTGAGACGATCTTTGCCTTCTACCGAAGTCTCACACACGAGCAGTACATAGTCTGAACGCTTTAAGTTATCGGTTAGCCGGCATCCCATCTTGCCGCCGGCTCCAATGAGGGCAATTGTAATGGAGGTGTCACGCTTTGTCATGGTACATTCCTTCTTTCAGATAAAAGGGATGTGTAACTTATTGAAAAGCATAACATTGAATTCAAGATGTATACAATATGTTTTTTCATTGTATTGACACATCCATTCAGCATGGTAATCTGTATGTATTATATATGAAGGAGACTTTCATTGATGAAGCTTGGAATCAGCACGTACACGCTGACCTGGTCATTTGGCGTACGGGGATTTGAGCGACCTGTTCGACCTCTTACCCCTGTGGACTTAATCCGTATCGCCTCTGAACACGGGCTTTCTCTCGTCCAGATCGCGGATAACGTTCCGCTTCATGAAAGTTCAACCCGAGAGATCCATAAATTAATGCTTGCAGCGCTAGAAACAAACATCACGATTGAGATTGGCACCCGAGGCACGACACCCGCGCATCTGCTACGCTATTTAGAGATTGCTCGTCAACTCGACAGTCCACTTGTGCGAACTTTGATAACACAGCCTGATTTGATTCTGGCAGAGCAAGAGATTCGGGAGATCCTTCCCCTCTATGAACGGGCAAACGTAATTTTGGCCATAGAGAATCATGGTTTACAGACCGCGCCGACACTTAAATCTCTTTTGGATCGGATCGACAGCCCTATGCTTGCCTGTTGTCTGGATACGGTAAATTCATACGGTTCGTTGGAGGGACCCGCCGAAGTGACCGAATTGCTGCTTCCCTTCACCGTAAACTTACATCTTAAGGATTATGAGATTGTTAGACTAGACCATCAGATGGGCTATGAGATCCGGGGTACCCCTGCAGGCAGCGGACGATTGAACATCCCCCTGCTTGTGGAACAACTACAACAAAAGGGTCGGCCGTCAACCGCCATTCTGGAACAATGGACGCCCTATACGGGATCGATTGAGGATGCGATAGCTAAAGAACGGATTTGGATGCAGGAAAGTTTAACATACTTGAAACGTTTAAATGTATTTAACATGAAAGAGGGAACGAAATGACATTAAAGGAACAGGCCTACAACCGACTACGCCAATTTATATTAAGCGGCAAAATACGTCCGGGTGAGCACCTCACCGAATTATCGCTGGTTGAGATGTTGGAAATGAGCCGAACTCCCATCCGTTCCGCGATGGAACGACTGGCTTCGGAAGGCCTGGTCACCTATTCTCCCAACAGGGGCTTATCTGTGGCGGAGATGACGTTTGACCGGGTCATTGATTTCTTTGATTACCGTATGGCCATTGAAGGGTACGCCGTGCGGAAGCTGGCAGACAGAGTGTGGTCGGAAGAGGAAAAGGAATGGTTCAGAATCAACCTGAGTATGCAGAAGAGATGTGTTGATGCTCACGATTCCGCCATGTTTACCCAAGCGGATTCGGATTTCCACCGGAAATTAATATATAATTATGACAATCAGGAAATGATCCAAACGATGGATAAACTTCAGGATCAGCTGTATCTAACCGCGTTGAAGGTACTGCGCAAGGATCAATCCCGTATTCACCAATCTTATGAAGATCATAAGCGAATCTTCGAACTGCTGGTCGACGGCAATGCGGAGGAAGCCGGACGTTTGATGCTGGCCCATCTGGAGTATGGCAAACGAATTCTAGTGATGTAAAATAACCTCTATCGTGGCCTCTCAGGATGGGCGACCGCGATTAAAGGTTGGTTATTATGCCCATTGGATAGCGTGTTTTCGCTGGCGAAAACACATATACTTTCCAATGTGGTAACACAGGAAAGGACTCTGAACCTCTACAGGTGCCAGAGCCCTCTTCATTTACTAAGAATGAGAAGCTTCGGTAATCCGAACGCTTGACCAGTCTGTCCGGTAGTATCGGATCGTAACCGCCAACCCGTACACGGTAATATAAGTATACAAAGCGATCCATGCGCCCAAACTGCCCGTGTCAAAGATGAAAATTAACACGTAAGCAAGCGGGATAAACAGGAAAATGCTTAACAGGAACGAGGTTCTTAACAAGAATGTCGTATCCCCTATGCCTCTCAAGCCGCCTGCGTAGAAATTGAACAATCCGTCGAACAATTGCAAGAAAGCGGACACGGAGATGAGGTAAGCCGCCAGTTTATACACTTCAACTTCTGTCGGCGCATACAGTTTCGCGATGGGTACGGCAAAGATGAATTCAATAATTCCCAATACAAGCAAGAACAACAGCCCCAGAATGGCTGTGTCCGTCCCTGCCCGTTTAGCCCCGTCAGGGTTCCGGTTGCCGATTTCCTGACCGACCAGAATCGTTGCGGTCGCGCCAAACGCGAAGGCAGGCATAAATCCGAAGGACATGACGTTCAGCGCGATTTCATTCGCGGCCACCGCCTTTTCACCCAGCCTCATGACGAATACTGTGAAAATGTACATCGAGAAACTCATGGAAAATTCCTGCACGCCCAGTTTTCCGCTCTCCTGCAGGATTAATTTGGCTTCACCTGTATGGAAACGGGTCCGTACACGGGTGTTATACGGTTTATGCAACAGAATGTAGTAGACGAACAGACATCCCAACAAGTTAAGCAATTCGCCGAATAGAATGGCCCATGCGGCTCCGACGAGCCCCATCTCCGGGAGCCCGAAGTGTCCGAACGCCAGTCCGTAGGTAAGTACCACCATGACTACATTCGCTGAGACAGATAGGATCATCGTTGTGGTCGTCCGGCCAATGCCCCGAAGGAAGCCCTGAAATGTGAAGACCACGATTCCGATCGCCATCGCATAAAAGCGAATTCTTAAATAGTCGCTCCCTGTTTCCACGAACTTCTGACTGCCGCCGGTTAATTCCAGAATGAAATCCGAGCCGACCCAACCCGCCAACATAATCAGGAAGCCGAACAGCAGCGCCAGATACAGCCCCATGTTCGTCCGTTCGATCCCCTTCTTCATATCATTCTGCCCGTAATTCTGGGCCACTAAATAATTGATGGTATGTCCAAGCCCGGAGAAAATAGCGAATGCGTTGTACATAATAATGTTGCAAACCCCGACGATGGCAATAATGAGCGCGCCCATCTGTCCGAGGATAATTAAATTGATCGTACCCGTCACCGTTGCCGTGGCGAAAGAAGCAATAGACGGCAAGGCGAGCAGTAAGATGCGTTTCCAATTCGAGTTCATGGTGTTATGTTCTCCGTTACATATAGTGTTATATTCATTCTCCCTTACACCCGCGAAGCTGTCAACTTCTTCTCGTGTTTACAGGGGGCCGGTTTCTTGAGAAACGGCCTTATGCGGTGTGGTTTTGACATGCTTCAATTGAGCGACAATGATGAACGAGACGATGACCAGAAGAAACCATGAACTGATTTTGCCCAGATGCACCAGTGTCCACTTTGCCGCTTGATCCGGATATTGCCATGCTCCCAGATATGTGCTTATATTTTCAGCGACCCAGATAAAGAAACCGATAAGTACGAATGATAGAATCAACGGCATGCGATAAGTTCTGTGTTGGACGACATAAGTAACCGAAGTCCGCCAGAATACCGGAAAGAGCGCGGCGGTGAGCCACCAGCGTAAATCCAGCCAGTAATGATGTGTCATAAAATTTAGATAAATCGCCGCACCTAGCGGAACCGTCATCCAAGCCGACGGCCAGTTCACGATCCCAACCTGTAATCTGCGCCAAGCCTGACATAAGTAACTGGCTACACTGGCATACATAAATCCGCTATAAAGCGGAACGCCGAACCACTTGCTGTAAGCATCCTGAGGATAACTCCAGGAACCCATACGCACTTTAAACAATTCCAGGACCAGGCCAATGATATGAAACACGCAAATGACGATCAGCTCATCCCTGCTTTCCAGGCGTAACCTTAACATCAACCACTGGCCCACAATACATACAATGAGAATAAAATCATAGTCAGGAAGCATCGGAATCTGGGTTACTTTAGCGATCAGCAGGGCTGTAAAGATTAGGACCGGAAATATACAGGAAAGGGCTTGTTGTTTGCCAAAATGCCATAAAAAATGAATCTGTTTCAATGAGTAACCCTCCAAGATCTGGTTGTAATGCCATGCAACCTTTGTGTTACAGCTAACGTTGATAACAATAATACCTGCTAAACGTGGTATAATGATAGCGTCAAATTTATAAAACTTGATGAGCAAGAAATCAACTTGGGGGATTAATACATGTATATTCACAAATGGAAGACGATATCTTTAACTATAGCATTATGCGCATCATTACTTGCCGGCTGCGGCCTGAATACGGTGACGATCGGTAAGGAAAGCGGTGGCACGGGTAACGGGATAGAGAACGAATCCACCGTAGACGAAATTGGCAATGCCGGGGAAGCACTGAATCATGCAGGGTCCGGCAATGTTACAGGCGACACCACCGGGAATAGCGGGGATACGCCGGTAAGCAATGAGGGTTCAGGTGAAACCGGCCATTCTATTGAAGGGAATGCCGGTACGGATCAAGGCGGTTCCGAGCCTGCGGGAACCCCCGCTAAAGGCGATGCTGTCGCGGAAATGCCGCCGCCAAAACCGGTAGCCGGAAACAGCGGTTCCGCCGGCAATGGTATGAATAGCGGGACAAAGCCGAACAAAGGGAACACGGCCGTTGCCGCGCTAAGCCCGCTGAAAGAAACCGTTAAGGTGAATGCCCAAGGTCTGGCTGTCGTGACGAACGCCACCAGCCGGACGGTCATTGTGAACAAGAAGCGCAACCTGCCTTCGGACTACAAGCCGGCGGATCTGGTTATCCCGAAGATTCCTTTCTCCTTTAGCGGAGAGAGTCCTAAGAAGCAGATGCGCAAAGAAGCGGCAAGAGCACTAGAGAAATTATTCGCTGCCGCTGACAAAGCCGGCATAGAATTAAAAGCTGTTTCGGGGTATCGCTCCTATGCGACCCAGAAGTCGATCTTCGACCGGAACGCCGAGCAGAAGGGCGCCGCGGAAGCGAATCGCACAAGCGCTCACCCCGGTCAGAGTG
This sequence comes from Paenibacillus swuensis, assembly GCF_001644605.1. Lineage (NCBI taxonomy): Bacteria > Bacillati > Bacillota > Bacilli > Caryophanales > Paenibacillaceae > Paenibacillus > Paenibacillus swuensis. The sequence continues at coordinate 4,930,330 of NZ_CP011388.1, forward strand.
AACATCAGACGGGGCTTGCGATGGATATATCCAGCAAGAGTGCGAACTACGCGCTGGAAACTTCGTTCGGCAAGACCAAAGAGGGCAAGTGGCTGGCAGCGAATGCGCCGAAATACGGCTTCATCATCCGGTATCTGGACGGAAAGGAAGCCATTACGGGTTACAGTTATGAGCCTTGGCATGTTCGCTATATCGGAACGGACTTGGCTGGGGACATTGCCGCATCCGGTCTGACCCTCGAGGAGTACGCGAACGAAGCGGTACCTGCGAGCGGTAATTAATATTTTGAATCATAAAGGGACTTATCGGAATCAATCCGATAAGTCCCTATTTTGACTATAATAAAATTAGAATGTTGCTTGTTTCGCGCCTTCCCAGTCTTTCAAGAATCGCTCAATGCCCGCATCCGTGAGAGGATGATGAATCATGGACTCAATGAGTTTATAAGGAATGGTGGCAATGTCAGCCCCTGCGGAAGCCGCTTCAATCACGTGCGTGGTATGTCGGACACTGGCTGAAATAATTTGGCTGTCGATGTTTCCGGCTACGAAAATTTGGCGAATCTCCTTGATCAGATTGATTCCGACTTGGTTAATATCATCCAGTCTTCCGATGAACGGGGACACATAGGTTGCGCCTGCTCTTGCGGCTAACAAGGCTTGCGGGGCACTGAAAATTAATGTAACGTTCGTAGGAATACCGAGCTTCTTGAACTCCGAAGTCGCTTTAAGTCCTTCCGCTGTCATGGGTAGTTTGATGACTACGCTGGAACCGAGTTTAGAAAGCTTCTTTCCTTGCTCCACCATTTCTTTGGCTTCGAGCGAAACCACTTCGGCACTTATAGGCAAGTCACCTACGATTGAGATTATTTCTTTCACTACTTCGAAGAAGTCTCTGCCTTCCTTGGCAATCAATGAAGGGTTGGTTGTTATTCCTGAAATAACGCCTAGCTCGTGAGCCTTACGGATTTCTTCAACATTCGCGGTATCAATAAACAATCTCATGGTACATCCCTCTTCTCATAGAATGGTTGGAGCCTTCGGCAATAGTGTACTAAAGTTTGTCCGCATTTACCAATGAAACAGGACCAACTTGACCGGCAATCCAATCATATTCCGCTTGAACGGATTCCCAGAAGGAATCCCCGAACCATTCTACTGCCAGATACCCTTGATAGTTGCAGGACTTCAGCACCTCTATAACCGGTATAAAATCCATCTCGCCGTCGCCTATCGGAACCCCGTAGGACACGGTGCCGTCAGGCGCATGCACGCCGTTTTTGAGATGCACATTAACTGTGTGAGGCCAAAGCTTCTCCAAAGCTTCCAAAGGGTCCTCACCCATATGATAGAGATTATAAATATCCAAGTTGACCCGAACACAAGGTGACTGTGCCGCATGGATGATTTCTAGTGTGGTTTCCGTGGAATCCGTCCATTGATCGTTATGCGTCTCAAGAATGAGGGTCTTCCCCGCATCCTCCGCCATCTGCCCGGCCATGCGCAACCCCTCGAATAAACGCCTCTTCTGGCGTTCATCATAGGAAGCGGAAGGAATCCAGTCCGTAAACAGTCTGATATACGGAGCACCGATATCCACAGCATCTTCTATCAACGGACTCAGGTGGTCTCGAAGCGCCGCAAGCGCCTGTCCTCCTTCCAATCGCACAAACTCGGAATAACCGGCAATGACCGTAGGCGTGACGTGATACTGATTTAACATGACGGCCAATGAATTCAATTCTCCATATCGCTTACGATACTGATCCGCATGACCGCTCCAAATTTCCACTCCCTGGAATCCGACGGCGGCTGTCTTCGGAATGATTTCCTCCAATCCTTCGGTCTTGCAACCTACGCTGCACAGAGACAACTTTAAGCTCATGATCCCACCTCCACCGGTCGATGTTCACGGGCTGAACGGTGAACAGCGTCTACAATTCGCAGATTCCTTAGGCCTGTCTCCACGGTAACCGTGGCGCTCTTGTTCTCGGCAATCGCTGTAATGAAGGCTTGATGCTGATTGTAAGGATTGTTTTCTATACATACTTCAGCCATCCGAAACTCCTCGTATGTGCGGCGAGTGGGAATGTTGGGCTCCTTCACCTGAATAAACGATCCCTCATACCTAGCATTCAGCATGAGCTCCGTTTCCCGGTTATTAGTAATAGTCACGTATCCTTCCGTCCCATAAACCGTAACTACATACTGATAGCTGCAATAAGAGGATTCCAGCGTTCCCAGCGCTCCTCCCCGGAACCGGCAAGTCGCGGAAGTCACATCATCTCCGCCGATATTGGGCGAAAACCGGTTATGGCTGTATGCGAATACTTCTTCGATCTCATCATCAATTAACCATTCCGCCATATTCACGCTATGCAGCGCCAGTTGAATGAACGATCCGCCGCCGGTCTTCACAAGCGAGCTCCGCCAGTTGTCTGCGGGAATGTACTTTCCGCTGACCCCTGCCCCTCTGCAACGCACGGAAGTCACCTCTCCAATCAATCCTCTAGAAATGATATCCTTCGCCTCGTGATACAATCCGTTATCATAGAAGCTCATGTACATGCCGGCGACGGTACCGCTCTCCCTGGCAGCGTGCGCAATCGCTTCCGCTTCCTGCACCGTTGTAGCCAGCGGCTTCTGGACCAACACGTGCTTGCCTGCTTGCAAAGCCGCTACAGCTTGTTCCGCATGCAGGTAATTCGGCGTAGAAATGTCCAGGGCATCAATACCTTCAACAAGCGCATCCACAAATCTAGTTGACCAAGGGATCCCCCTGAGTTCAGCCGATGCTTTCCGGCAAACCTCTTCATTGGAGTCCACTAACAGTACAAGCTTCGCATTCTTGGTTTCCAAATAACGCTTTCGGATCATCGCAGCCATCCCTCCGCATCCGATCAGTGCCACATGAACTATTGCCTTCATCGTCATCATCAAAACCTCTCTGCTAAAGTACTTTAAGAATACCAGAACCAACTTGAGATAAATGACAGAACAGTTATAATAAATAGCACTAAAGTATGATTAATACTATATAATCACATTATGAAGAATACCATTCTTACATAAAGGGGCTGCGCTATGATTTTTTATCCGGGTTCAACAAAGCTTACTTACGGATCCCGTCTGACCTCGCAATCCCCTATTTCCGATCGATTCCATGCCCACCAAGGCATAGAGTTTTATTACATTCACGAAGGCCGGGGTAAGATGATGATCAATCGACGATTAATCGAATTCGGACCGGGCACCTTATTTATTTTTCAACCCTACCAGATGCACAAGCTGCTCCTTCAATCCCAAGAGTTCGTTCGTTCCTACATGCTGATGGAGCCTACTTCATTCATCTCTGCGGCTGCTCCCTTTCCTCAATTGTCTAAATTCTTAACGTATTTATGGAAGACTGACCTTGACCATCCTTATGTTATCGGATTACATGAGCATCATTCACTGGTAATACAACTGACTGAATTGCCTGTACTCCTGGATCACACGAAAGAAAATACGCAAGGAGAAGAACAACAATTAGCTATCCTATCTTTTTTGCATAAGCTCAGGCATTATTGGCAAACGACAACCGATGCCGCCCGGCAAGTACATGTTCCCAGACCGCTTACCCACACCGAACAGATTCTGGATTGGCTTGAATATCATTATACAGAGCCGTTTGAACTCCAGCGTCTTGCCGACGCGCTTCATCTGTCGCCAAAGCATTTGTCCACGTTGTTCAGGCAATCGACCGGGGAAACGTTAACGTCCTACATCACAACTCGAAGGCTGAAGGATGCTTGTCTTCAGTTGCAATCCACCACGAAGTCCGTTGCGATCATCGGGGATGAAGCCGGCTTTCCGCATACTTCCTATTTCATCCGAACCTTTAAGCAGGAATATGGCGTAACTCCTTTGCAATTCCGAAGAAGCTTTCAATAACTCTGCGTACAAAAAAAAAGAGAACCCTAAGGCTCCCTTCAAATCAACTTGCATGTATTATCGATTCAATAAACTTCCTACATACCGCAGCAATTCATTCGCGCAATGCGGGCAGTATCCGTGCTCATCAATTAACCTCTTCGTTACTTCATTCACGCGCTTGAGCTGACTCTCATCCGGCGTCTTCGAGGACGTTGTAATCTTCACGATGTCCTTCAAATCCGCGAACAATTTTTTCTCAATCGCTTCACGCAGACGCTCATGCGAGTTGTAATCAAACTTCTTCGCCTTCCGTGAATAGGAGGAAATGCGAATTAATATTTCCTCGCGGAACGCTTTCTTCGCGTTCTCGGAAATGCCGATTTGCTCCTCGATGGAACGCATCAGCCGCTCATCGGGATCCAGTTCCTCGCCTGTAAGAGGATCGCGTATTTTTTGCCAGTTGCAGAAGGCTTCGATATTGTCGAGGTAATTCTCGAACAATGTTTTGGCGGACTCCTCGAAGGAGTAAACAAACGCTTTCTGCACTTCTTTCTTAGCGAGATCATCGTATTCTTTACGCGCGATGGAGATATACGTCAAATACCGTTCCTTCTCATCCTTGGTAATCGACGAATGCTGATCCAATCCGTCTTTCAAGGCGCGGAGCACATCCAATGCGTTAATGCACTCCACGTCCTGGCGGATGAGCGCCGTCGAAATCCGGTTAATAACATAGCGGGGATCGATACCGGACATGCCCTCTTCCGTAAACTCATTCTGCATTTCCTTCACATCGGCATCTTTATAGCCTTCGATGATTTCCCCGTCGTACATACGCATCTTCTTCACAAGATCCATGCCCTGTTTCTTGCTTTCCTTCAGGCGCGTCAGGATGGAAAAGATCGCCGAGGCCTTCAAGGTATGCGGCGCAATATGAATATGCTTCATATCGCTGTGACCGATGAGCTTCGTATATATTTTCTCTTCTTCAGAAACCTTCAAATTGTACGGAATGCGCATGACAATCATCCGGGACTGAAGCGCTTCATTCTTCTTGTTGGCAATAAATGACTTGTATTCCGTCTCATTCGTATGGGCCACAATGAGCTCATCGGCCGAAATTAAGGCAAACCGCCCGGCTTTGAAATTCCCCTCCTGCGTCAGGGAGAGCAGGTTCCACAGAAACTTCTCATCACATTTGAGCATCTCCTGAAACTCCATTAACCCGCGATTCGCTTTGTTCAGCTCCCCGTCGAACCGATAGGCCCGCGGATCCGATTCCGAGCCGAATTCGGTAATCGTGGAGAAATCGATGCTGCCGGTTAAATCCGCAATATCCTGCGACTTCGGATCCGAAGGGGAGAAGGTACCGATGCCTACCCGGTTTTCCTCCGAGATGAACACCCGTTCCACCATCACATCTTCGATTCGGCCGCCGTATTCCGTTTTGAGCAACATTTGACTGTACGGGGACAGACTTCCTTCGATTTTCACACCGAGCTCTTTTTCCAGCTCAGGCCTTAACTCTTGCGGAATCAGATGAAGCGGATCCTCATGCATCGGGCAGCCCTTAATGGCGTACACCGCCCCGTATTCGGTTCGGGAGAAGCGTTCCAGCCCTCTTTTGAGCATCGTAACAATCGTTGATTTACCTCCGCTGACCGGACCCATCAATAGCAGAATCCGTTTACGAACCTCGAGCCGCCGAGCCGCCGAATGAAAATATTCCTCAACCAGCTTCTCGATGGACTGGTCCAGACCGAAAATTTCAGACTCGAAAAAATTATATTTTTTCACGCCGTTATCGGTCCGCACGCCCTGGGACTTAATCATATCGTAGACTCGTTCGTGCGCTGTCATGGCCAAATACGGCTTTTCCCTCACTAAATTAATGTATTCCGAGAAAGTACCCGTCCATGCCAATCGTTCGGTCTCAACTCTGTGTTCTGCGATTCTTCTCCAAATGTCCACCCCAGAACCTCCTCCCATGTGCTAGCCAAATTGTTAGAACTCACTTGAAGGTAAAAATAGTGTATTACATACCTATGCACCCGAGGGGGATAAGTTTCCCGAATTTTTAGGCAAAAGCCCTCTGATTTTTGGAGGCGGAACCTACATGGGACGAAAGAATCATGGGGTAGCTAACAAGGCCCAGACTTGCGGTTTGGGAGACCGGTGATCGAGCAAATTATGCTATAATGCCATAATAGAACTTCATGGGAAATGGAATCGGAGGGGCTCAACTATGGCTGTCCGGGAAGAAACAGAACTATGCGCTCCGGTGAAAAGCTTCTTTGAAGCGCGAGGGTTCGCGGTGAAGAGCGAGGTGCGCGGTTGCGATCTGGTCGGGGTGCATCCTGAAGCGAAAGAACCGGTAATTGTTGAATTGAAAAAGACGTTTAATCTGGCCTTGTTATTTCAAGGCATGGAACGGCTCCGCATGTCGGGGAATGTATATTTGGCGGTGGAACGGAACCGCGCCAAGAAAGGCGCCCACAATCAACGCTGGAGTGATATTGTGGAGCTGTGCCAGCGGCTGGGGCTGGGGTTTATCACCGTGACGTTCTACGTCACGAAGAAGCCGCTTGTCGAAGTGCTGTGCGAGCCTTCGGCGGCGGGGGCGGGTGTTCCCGCCGCCAAGCGCTCTCGCGTGCGCGCGAGCAAGCTGCTCTATGAATTCGCCGAGCGCAGCGGCGATTATAATGTAGGCGGCAGCACGAAGCGGAAGCTCGTGACCGCCTATCGGGAGAAGGCGCTGCAGATCGCCTATCATCTGGAGCAGCATGGCCGGCTAAGCCCGGTCAAGCTCAGGGAGCTGACCGGGTCGCCGAAGGCGGCCGGCATCCTGCAGAAGGACTACTACGGCTGGTTCCGGCGGGCGCAGCGGGGCGTGTATGAGCTCACGCCCGAAGGAAAAGCCGCTCTGACTTCCCATGCGGAAGTCATAAGCGGCTTTAGCGGCGGTGCGAATTGAATTGCGTGTGGCAGTGCACGAGTTTAATGGACTTATGCAAGAATAACGTAGAAAAATTACGCTATTCGTTCATTTAGAAAAAATAACGTAAAAAAATGATCTTATTTTCCAGTATATTTACTGGTAAACGGATAAATGGACTGATTATGAGGAAATAGCGTAGATAATTTACGCTATTTTTAGCTTTTTCAGGAGTAACGTAATATTTCTACGTTAGATAGCCATATCCCCTTCGCTCAGCCATCGCCCGGATGAGTTCAATCAGCGGCAACGCCTAGCGCTATCGCTAAGCTATCGCTTTGCCACTGCTAAGCTATTGTTTTGCCACCGCTAGCGCCACCACTCAACAGCATCGCCTTGCGCATCTCCTCGATGTCATCGCTGCCTACTACGCCTGGCCGATCGCCAACTGCGCTAACGCTGCCTTCAGCCGTTCCATCCCGACCACCGTGGTCTCCCGGTCGGTATGCGTGTAGTTCATGCGCAGCGTGTTTCTCCGCGGTTCCCCCGCGTAGAACGAGGAGCCCGGCACGAACGCCACGCCTTGCGCTACGGCCAGCTTCATAAGCACTTCCGCGTCCATACCTTCCGGCAGTTCCACCCAGATGAACATGCCGCCCTTCGGCTCGCGGAAGGTTAACCCCTCGAAAGCGGGATCACGCAGCAATTCCACCATGAAGCGCATGCGCTCTTCATAGTTGCTGGAGATGAGCGCGATGTGCGCATCCAGCGAGAACTCCTCGCAGCTTAGCAGCTCGTACAGCGCTTGCTGGTCGGTCGCGCTCGAGTGCAGATCCGCGCTCTGCTTCGCGCGGGCAAGCATGGCGATCACGGCCGGATCACCAAGCACCCATCCGGTGCGCAGCGCAGGCGCCACCGTCTTGGAAAAGGTGCTCGTGTAGACGACCGCGCTTCCGTGAGGATGTTCGTCCAGCGAGAAAATCGTAGGATACGTTTCGCTGCGGTCGAACTGCACCTCACCGTAAGGATCGTCTTCCAGAATGAGCACATGGTTCGCTTTGCACGCCTGAAGCAAGCCTAATCGGCGTTCCAGGCTCCACACGCGGCCCGTCGGATTGGAGAATGTAGGGACAACATAAACCATCTTGGGCTTGTGCTGCGCAAGCTTGCTTGCAAGGTCGTCCAGCAACATGCCGTTCGCATCGCTTTCCACCGCCACAATCTGAACGCCTCGGGAGTGGAATACCTGCAGAGCGGCCAAATAGGTCGGATTCTCCACCAGCACCACGTCGCCAGGATCGAGATAGATACGGGACATCAGATCAATGGATTGCTGCGAACCCGTGGTAAGGATGATTTCGTCCTTCGTAACCCGCATATTCTTGAGCGCCATTCGTTCCGCAATCTTCTCGCGGAGCGGGGCGAACCCTTCCGTCAGGTTGTATTGCAGCACGCCCTTGCCTTTCAGAAATACACGATCGTAAGCCGCGCGCACCGCATCCAGAGGAAACAACTCCTCCGCAGGCAAGCCGCCCGCGAATGAGATAATGGTGTTGCCCTGAGTCAACTTAAGAATTTCACGTACGGCTGAAGATTTAACGCCGCCCATCCCTTTTGAAAAAACGTAGTCCACAGTACTTCCTCCCTGTCCCTGTTATGAAAGTTTACGAATTGTTGATATTAGACAAATGTTACATGGAAATGACCATGTCCGCAACCTTATTTTTTTCAAACATGTACAGCATAAAATCATCCCCGACCCACGCCTCATCAGCAGTGAATTCGGGGATGTGAATTTTCATCTTTTAACGCAAAGTACACTTACAAGCCGCAAGAGCCTTCATACCCGTCATTTCTCTTCATCTCGTCCAGGTGATCCCGCATTTCTTCATCATCAGGCATCTCAGCCACGATGGACGGCGGTTCATGAAACTCAACATGACCTTTGGGTTTACGCAAATCGGTGTCGGTACTCGGTGTTTGTTCCATCAGCGAACACTCCTGTCTGTCCAAATCTATTCTATAGAACTATCATTTACCAACACGTTACAAATTATTATTCTTTCGCTGCATGATGGTCTTGTGCATCCAGATTGCGGACTGCAGCCCTTCCCCCATCGCAATAACCGCTTGCTCGGAGTGAACGCCAACATCGCCGGCCGCCCATAATCCCGGGACGTTCGTTTCCTTGGTTCGGGCATCCGTAACGACGTGTTTATTCTCCATCCGCTCCGCACCCAGCATGGAGGCCAAATCCGAGTGGATTTTATTCCCGCCAAACGCGATAAAGCCGCATTCTCCTCGGATCATGGACCCGTCTTCCATTAATGCGCCACGGAAATCATGATTCCCCACAAATTCGATTTGGGCGACGGATTGTTCAACATAGATGATCCCCTTTTCTTCCAGCCTTGCGAGCAACCGATCTTCTATTCCAACCTTTTCATGATTAATATAAGTCAGCTTGTCCGTCCATGGTGAAATCGTCAGAGCCATATTCGCGCCCGGTATCCCGGAACCAATGACGACTCCTTCCTTCCCCTTCATTTCGTAGCCGTCGCAATCCGGACATACATACAGGGTGGATCCCAGACATTCGGCCAGACCCGGTATAGGAGGATAACGGTCGGACAATCCGGTGGCCAGGAGCAAGGTATACGCCTGCAGCGTCCCTCCGTCTTTCATCTTCAATTCAAATATATCCCCCTTCTTCGAAGCCTTAATCACTTCTCCCTGCATGAAGCGAATGCCCGTCCGTTCCGCTTGCTCTCTTCCTAAGCGGCGCAGTTCAAGTCCGGAAACGCCGTCTGGCCACCCCAGAATGTTATGATAACTGCGACATGTCGTAGATCTGCCGCTTCCCGCATCCACAACAAGCACGTTGTCTCCGTAACGTCCTAATTGAATGGCCGCCTGCGTTCCCGCCAAGCCGCCTCCGATAATAATTCCTTCAAATATAGACATCGTGTTAAATTCCTTTCTTCCTGTAGACCATTCTGTATTATCTTTACCCAAAATAAAGAAGACAACCCAGCAGCTCACATGGAGCGTAAAGGTTGTCATGAGTTTCGTCTTGAATTGTCTTAAGTCAATCTTCCTTGTTCAACAGAAATATGATAAGGGCCTGCGATAATGCCCCGATCAATAACAAGACGGGCAGCGTCCCGGCATACAGATCGTCAGCCAGTATAATTACGGCGAACATCGCGATAACCCGTCCGAAACTCAAGGCAATTTCTCTAATTGCAATTGCTTCTACCCGAAATCCGCCTTTCAGCGGCATGGAGCCGATCGTCCTGAAATTATGAGCCGACATGAAATTGAATTGTATAGGGAAACAAACCGCATACACGATCATAAAGGCCACCACAGTCCATACCGTCACGTTCCAGAACAGTATCGAGGCGCCAACCGCGTAGAATATGGACGTGAATCCCGCATACCACCGTTCACTTGATGCATTCGCTTTTTGGGAGTAAAGATAGCTGGTGATAATGGTGATTCCTGTGAACAGAATACCGATGTAACCGACAGAATCTTCTTTGCCAAAAACCTGTAACAGCAGAATGTTAGGAATGAATAACATGGTTCCGTTAAAGAGTCCGAATATAAACCAGGCGACCAATATTTTGCCCCAGTCTTTGCTTTTGCGGAGCATTAAGAATGTATACTTTATGTAATAAGTTTTGTGGTGAGAGGGGTGGGCATGAAGCTTTAAACTTCCGACCGAAGCGATCAAAAACATAATAAACGCGATCGTAAATACGACGGTATAACCGCTGAGTCCCGTGCTGTTCGCGATAATAAACCCGGCTAAAGCCGGTCCGATCAGATTGGCTGTGTTCACCATAATCAGGTTGAATCCCAGAAATCTCACACGATTTAGTTGCGTAGACATATCAAATTGCAGGGTTAAATACCCCAACCAATAAAATCCGGTCGCGATCCCGTTCAACACGCCAAACCCGTAGGCGTAATCCGCCACATGTTCCTGCGCTAAGATGACAGCCAGATAGAACAAGGCGGTAAACAATATGCCCAGGCGGAACACCAGCAGCCGATCCTTCGTCTTCGCCCAATATCCGCAAATCACGAAGAAGATTGGTGTAACAGAGAAGATAATAATGTTATACATACCGTTGACGAACAGATCATTCGTCAGGCGCCACAGGTACAAATTCAGGAATACCCCCGCCATCGCGGTTCCTATGTTATAAAAGCAATGTAATGCTAATACCGTCTTGGCATCCCGAGACAGCAATTTTTCCGGCGGCAAGCCTGCGGCCACCGAATCTCTCCATCTTTTGAACACTGCGGATCCTTCTCTCTTTGGTGTAAAGTTTGTAACGCGCATCTTGCCTTTATGTATTGTAAACCTGCTGTCCTTCTTTGTTAAATGCGGAAAAACCCCAGCAAAGGCGCTGAGGTTTTCCAATGAACGGTTATGCTCTTGTTTTCCTTATTTCTTTAAGTTATCCCAAGTTTTTTGGAATGCGTCGAACATGCCGTCTTTATCGGATTTTTTCGCAATATAAGCTTGCATCGCGGAACCGAATTCTTGTGTGGCGCCGTCCGGATATTTAAACCAGTTCCAGGAAAGCGTTTTGCCTTCTTTGCTGTAAGTGATGATGTCCGTTGCGATATCGCCAAGAACGGTTTGATCCGTTACTTCGATGGATTTGAAAGCAGGAATAAATTTGAATTCGTTTACGATGTATTTCTTGCCTTCTTCGCTCGTAACCAGCCAGTTCAAGAATTGCTTAGCTTCTTCTTTCACTTTGGAATTCTTGTTTACAACCCAGTTGTTAGGTACGCCTACATATAATTTGTCATTAGCGGCCGCATCTTCACTGATTGGCATCGGAAGCACGCCAAGATTCAGGTTAGGGTCAATGCCGTCGATTTGGACTTGTGTCCAGTTTCCTTGCTGCATCATAGCCGCTTTACCGCTTGCGAACAGCGTTACTTGTGTATTGTAATCCGTAGTCAAAGGATTCTTGTTGCCGTATTTCACGGTCATATCCAACAGTTTGGACCAGTTGTTGAAGCTTTCATTGCCTTTGATTTTGGAAGTACCTTCGTTCAATCCTTTAATGAATTCATCCGGGCTCGCTTGGTTAGCGAAAGCCACGTTCAGGTTGTGAATACCTAGAATCCACCACTCTTGATATCCGTTAGCAAAAGGAGTGATGCCCGCAGCTTCAAGCTTCTTAGCCGCTTCTTCCAATTGAGTCAATGTTTTCGGAAGCTCTGTAACACCCGCTTTGGTGAACAGATCTTTATTGTACAAAAAGCCGTAGCCCTCAAGATTCATAGGCATACCGTACATTTTGCCGTCTTTGGTCATTGGCTCTTTCGCCGCATCCACAACATCAGCTACCCAAGGTTGATCGGACAGATCCTCAAGATGCTCCATCCAAGTGTTCATTTCATTGTATCCGCCGTTGTTGAAAATGTCGGGAGTTTCGCCGGAAGCTACTTTCGCTTTCAGAGCCGCGCCATAATCCGCGCCGCCGCCTACAGATTCAATCTCCAGCTTTACGCCGGGATTTGCCGCTTCGTACTCGGCTTTCATCTTGTTCATCGCTTCTGCAATTTCAACTTTAAAGTTGAAGATTTTCAGCGTAACATCTTTCTTAGGCTCTTCCTTAGGCGTTTCCGTGTTGCCGCTATTTGTTGTTTCGTTCGTGCCTTTCGCCGCATTGCCGCCATTGTTGTTATTGGAACCGCAACCTGCCAATAGTCCAATCAGCATAACGAAAACCAGACTCATTAAAGACCATTTTTTCATACTGTGATCCTCCCTTTTTCTCTGTACCTCATTTGATGTAACTGCTTACAAGTAAAGTATAGGAAATAGAGAGAGACTCTGACACTTACCCTGTTGAACAAAAAGGTGCACTATGTTGACCTGAGACAACATAGTGCACCTTGGTACATAATGGATGTGGTTTAGGACGGAACCTGATCTTGCAATAGTTTGCCAATCACAGCACCCAGAGCTTCCGGCTCATGCGTATAGTTATAGATGCCTAAGAACACTTCTGTCGCTTCCGGACTTCCGGCAATCAACTGGTTTAAGGCTTGCTGTTGAGGTGTAATCGGTACATTTCTTGTAAACTGACATGCCAATGCAAATCGGCTCATCATCTTGGCTTCCATCTGACTACGATACGCTTCCGCCATAGGTTTCCAAGCCTGTTGCCACTGCCCCCTGTTTTCATCGAGCAGCCTGCTCAGCGCTTTGCTGCCGTATAGTGCATCATGCATCCCCTGTCCGACAGCGGGATCTTTGAACGACAGGGCATCGCCAAGCAGTGCCCACCCCTCTCCCATACCTTCAAACCAGTCGTTGTCATATCCCAACAGTCCCTTTACTGAGCCCTCTAAGTTCGCTCGGCGTAGGCTCGCTGTCAATGAAGTGTTCGCCATTTTCTCCTCGCAAAGCAAGCGAAAAGCCCCTTCCGCATCGGCTTTAAATTGTTCGACCCGCTCTAGATCCGTAAGGGGGAACATGAGCCCAACTACGTGCAGATGATCGCTGGTTGGAAAAGCGATGGCGATCGTTTCACCGGATTTGTAAAATTCCACACGAGGCTCGCCTGGTTGACGATATTCGCTGAAATAAGCGACATAAGATGCGAAATCCGTCGGGACGCAATGTAACTGCTTCGCGCCTACAAGACGGCGCACCAGCGAACGACGTCCGTCCGCACCGACCACGAGTTTGGCTTTAATGCTCTGTAAGTTGCCTTCCTTGTTTACGCCTCGTACCCCTATCACGGGACCGTGATCTCGGCCGTCTTCGCGCAACAGCTCCGTCACCCGGAAGCCTTGCATCGTTGCAACCCCGGGTTGCTTAGCGGCATGGTTGAACAGAATGCCGTCTAAGTGTGTGCGGCGGATGCACAAACAGCCGGTTTCCCCGCTCGCTTCGGGATAATCGCCTTCCATGACGGCACCGTCCATTTCAATGTACGCCCTCTTGTATAACGGTGTCCCCGTCTCCAGCAGTTGATTCAGCACGCCCATCTCGCGCAACATAGCTACCGAGTTATTAAAGAAATTATGCGTCGACAGTGTGTCGCTGGGGAACGTGCTTTTGTCCACAAGCAACACCTTGTAACCTAGTTGTGACATTTCGTATGCGAGAGATGAACCTGCTACCCTCGCTCCTACAATAATGACATCATATTCCATGTGCATATTGATTCTGTCCTCCATATCTGTTCTCGATTTACAATAATCGTAACAGCAGATCAGGCTGTACTCATAGTGACAACGTGTCATCGATATTGTCATATAGGTATTGCTGAGGACTTCGTTGAGACAAAAAAAACCGAACCCCTAAGGATTCGGTCTCTTCGTTACTTCTTCAAATTCTGCCAAGTCTTATCAAAATCGCCCAGCATCTCGTCCAGATTGCGCTTGCCCGCAATATATCCCTGGATGGTAGCTCCGAATTCGTTCGTTGCGCCCTCAGGGTATTTGAACCAGTTCCAGCTCAGTGTCTTGCCGTCCGCACTGTATTGGCTAACCGCTGTTGCCAGGTCGCCTAACACCTTAGGATCCTTCACTTCGATGGATTTCATCGCAGGAATAAACTTGAATTGCTCTACAATATATTTCTTGCCGGTTTCACTGGATACCATCCAGTTCAAGAAGTCTTTCGCTTCTTCCTTCACCGGAGAGTTCTTGTGAACAACCCAGTTGTTCGGCACGCCTACCAGCAGCTTGTCATTCTCAGCCGCATCATCGTTGATCGGCATAGGCAGAACGCCCAGGTTCAGTTCAGGATTGATTTGATCAATTTGAACCTGTGTCCAGTTCCCTTGTTGCATCATAGCGGCTTGTCCGCTCGCAAACGTGGTAACTTGTGTATTGTAATCCGTTGTTAACGGGTTTTTGTTGCTGTATTTCACAGTCAGGTCAAGCAATTTTGCCCACTCTTTAAACTTTGCGTTGCCTTGCATTTTGGCAGAACCATCGTTCAGGCCTTTGATGAACTCATCTGGATTCTCCTGGTGCGCAAACGCTACATTCAGATTATGAATGCCCAGAATCCACCACTCTTGATACCCGTTGGCAAAAGGAGTGATTCCCGCAGCTTTCAGTTTCTCCGCCGCCGCAGTCAGGCTTGTCAATGTTTTCGGAAGGTCAGTAATGCCGGCTTTCTCAAACAGATCTTTGTTATAAACGAAGCCGTAACCTTCAAGGTTCATCGGCATACCGTACAGCTTACCGTCTTTCGTCATCGGCTCTTTAGCTACGTCCAGCGTATCTTTAACCCAAGGTTGATCGGACATATCCTCCAGGTACTCCAGCCAAGTATCACGCTCAGCGAAGCCGCCGTTGTTGAAAATATCGGGAATGTCGCCGGAAGCCACTTTCGCTTTCAATCCTGCGCCATAGTCGCCGCCGCCGCCCAAGGATTCAATTTGAATCTTTACGTTCGGGTTTTCTTTCTCGTACTCGGCTTTCAGTTTATCCAACGCTTCGGCAATCTCCACTTTGAAGTTGAAGATCTTGACGGTTTTCGTTTCGCCGTCGCCTTTGTTGCCGCCTGTACCTCCGGCATTATTCTCGTTCGTGTCGTTGCCGCAACCGGCTAACAAACCTACGAACAGCGCCAGCACAAGGCTTAGCAATGTGTACTTTTTCATCTGATGGTGCCTCCCTATCCTGATGTCTCTTTGATCTCCGGTCATCCCGGGCAAGCTCCTATGTAAAAGCCAAAGGTTACCCTTTGACCGAGCCTGCCGTAATGCCTTCGATTATATGTTTTTGCATCGCCAAGAAGAAGATGACGATTGGCAGTATGCCCATAACTAATGCAGCCAGCGCCAGATCCCATTGCTTCGTGTATTGTCCGAAGAACGAATATGTGGAGAGCGGAATCGTGCGCAAATCGGGGTCAGCCCCCAGAATAAGCGACGGCAGCAGAAAATCATTCCAAATCCATAAAGCGTTGAGAACCATAATGGTCACAGTCATCGGCTTAAGCAATGGGAATACGATTTTCCAGAATACGCCGTAAGGGGTACAACCGTCAACCACAGCCGCTTCTTCTATTTCCAGCGGAATGGATTTAATGAAACCGTGATAGAGGAATACGGTTAAAGATACACCGAATCCGAGATAACAAATGACCAAGCCCGGAATGCTGCTTGTTAAATTAAACGTCTTCGCTACCTTCACAAGCGGAATCATAATGGATTGAAAAGGAATAACCATGGCGGCAACGAAAGCCGTAAACAGGAATGTGTTAAATTTCGTAGGACGACGAATCATCCGGTGAGCGGCCATCGAGCTTATGATGACCAAACCGATGATGCTAAATACTGTGATGAGCAAAGAATTTTTAAAGGCGACAGGGAAGTTCATAACATCCCAAGCCTTCGTATAGTTGGCCCATGTCAAGGCTTTCGGTAAGGCAGCCGAATTCAGGAGAATTTCAGCAAAGGGTTTCACCGAGTTTGATAACAGGAAGTAGAACGGTACCAAGAAGACCAAGCCGACGATGATCGCCAGAATTTCAAGGCCCAGTGTCCGCGATGTATATCTTGTATCCATTAGGCTTCAACCTCCTGTTTCTTCGTCAGGTACACCTGAACGCTGGATACCAGCGCCACAACGACGAAGAAGATGAATGCTTTGGCTGTTCCGAGACCGTAACGGTTATTCTGGAAAGCTTCAAGGTAAATATTCAAGGCAACCGATTGCGTGGAGTTGAAAGGTCCGCCTTTGGTAAGAGAAAGGTTTAGATCGAACATCTTGAACGAGTTCGAGATTGTCAGGAACAAACAGATCGTAACCGCCGGCATAACAAGAGGAATTGTGATGTTGCGCAGACGCTGCCAAGCCGTAGCTCCGTCAATTTCGGCCGCTTCATTCAATTCTTTGGGCACATTCACAAGCGATGCGATGTAGATAACCATCAGGTAACCGGCACCTTGCCAAGCGCTGACGATAACCAGTGCCCAGAAGGAAGTGATCTCATCACCCAACCACGGCAGGTTGAAGAATCCGATGTTCGTCATGCCACCGACTGCGGAGAAGCCTCTGACGAAGATAAACTGCCAGATGAAACCAAGCAGTAACCCGCCGATAACATTCGGTAAGAAGAATACCGTTCTTAGCAGGTTACGCGATTTTAACGCCTGAGTCAGCATGAGCGCGAGCAGAAACCCAATCAGATTCGTGACGATGACCGCCACAATGGTAAATCGAACCGTAAATCCGAAGGAAGCAAGGAACTGTTCATCCGAGAATAGTTTCACGAAATTATCGAATCCCGCGAACGTGATGTTGTTACTTACTCCGTTCCAGTTTGTGAAGGAATAGTACATCCCCATAACGAAGGGAGCGACAATAATAATCAAGAAGGCCGCAAACGCAGGGCCGATAAACACCAGTTGCTGTAGCCAATTTGAAGCCTTTTTATTACGGTACATGGTGTAAGCTCCTTTCTAATGATAAATCCGCATTTTGATCTTATAGTAATTACTAAGTATAGTAGTTCGCTCCCCTGCCTTCTACCGCCCCTTGTGAACGAACAGGTGGAATATATTGACCTTGATGTGATATGTTACAATAACCATAGATCATATGCAGAAAGGAGCCCCACCCTTGCGCTTAAGTTTTATTGAAGGCAGCATTCGCAGCAAGCTGATCTTGTTCCTTCTCATTGCCATTATCGTTCCTATGACAGCCTCCATCGTCATTTCTTATTTCTATACACAGGACCAGGTGATTGAAGAATCGGTCCGCAGCAATACGAACCTGATGTTCCAAGGCTCAACGAACCTGACCAACTATATGAACATCGTTGAGCAGAGTTCTCTGACACCGTATACCGACACCCGGACCGGTACCAACACACTTTTCAAGATCATGGAACGAGGCTTAACCGATTACATGAGCAAAGCTGAAATCTACAGCAGCTTGATCAACACCTCGCGCGCGGTCAAGGAGATTCATCAGGTGTACCTGTACATTCAAGAATCCAAAGATGCTTACTTGCTCAATAACGGTAACAAGAAAGAAGGGATCGGCACAGAGCCGTATCGATCTTTACCTGATGCTCCTTACCGGGCATATGTAGAACCTACGCATTTAAGCCATGATTACGGCCTGCCGAAGCAGTCGCCTTATTATGCGCCTCAGACGGTCATTTCCATTCATCGCCCGATTTACAAAGTTCCCACAGCAGAGCGGATTGGCCAACTATCCATCGATGTAAAGTTAGATGTCATCCGATCCATTTCGGAGCAGCTTTATACCCGCGGTAAAGAGGATCTTTATATTCTTGATCATGAAGGATATGTAATTTATGCCGGGGACGAGAAATGGACAGGTAAACATCTCAATGATGAATGGGCGAAGGATCTGTTGTCGCGTGAAGCCGACTCCGGTCATTACAACTCTTCTGATGAAATATTTAAAGGAATGAACGTATACCAGCATATTCGGACGCCTTACCTGCAATGGACAATCGTGAAGCGAATTCCGGATACGACTCTATATGAGAGCGTGCGGCAGATGACCGAAATTAACGTAATTGTCATGAGTGCTTCCATTCTTATTATTGTGCTCGGGGCTCTATATATTTCCGTCCTGTTTACACAGCCCATTAAGCAGTTGATTCGTTCCATTACCCAGATTGGCGCGGGGCGGCTGGATGTGGACATTGATGTCCGGCGTTCGGACGAAATCGGTATCTTGGCTAGGCGTTTTCAAGGCATGATGCAGACCATTAACAACCTGATTATGAAGGAATATAAGCTTGAAATTGCCAATAAAACAAACCAGCTTAAAGCTTTGCAAGCCCAGATTAACCCGCACTTCATGAACAACGCCTTACAGTCCATCGGTACGCTGGCTTTACAGCATAATGAGAAGAAGATTTACACCTTGATTTCCTCTTTAGGCAAAATGATGCGTTACAACATGAACACCAATGAAGCTCTGGTGCCCTTGTCCAAAGAAATGGAGCATGCGAAGGCCTACTTGGAGTTGCAAGGTCAACGGTTTGAGGACAAGCTGACAGCGAAGTTTTATGTTGAACCTGAGGCGTCCGCCATTGTCGTACCTAAGATGTTGCTTCAGCCCATTATCGAGAATTACTTCAAACACGGGTATGAAACACAGGGCGGCGAAGGTACGATCGATATCGATTGCCGTGTCGTTCACACGGATCCAATCCATGCAGCAAATGACGAACAGCATGTAGAGCAGCTGCTTAGAATTGAGATACGTAACAACGGCCGAAGCATAGATGAAGATGACCTGCTCGAGCTTCAAGCCAGGCTGGATCTGCCTCCGGGGAGTGTAACCGATCTGGGGTATGAAGGCGTTGGATTGCTTAATGTACTCTCGAGGTTGAAACTGTACTTTAATGATAATGCCACAATGACCATAGAGAATGTGCAGCCCGTCGGATTAACCGTCGTGATGATGATTCCCACAACTAAAGGAGTAGAACGTGTTGAAAGTATTAATCGTTGACGATGAGAAACATGTACGGGACGCCATATCCCTGCTGATCCCCTGGCAAGAAATCGGTGTGGATCTCGTGCTGGAAGCTGAAGACGGGGAGGCGGCCACCCGAATAATCGAACGCGAGCATCCGGCCTTGATTCTGACGGATATGCTTATGCCCATAAAGAACGGTGTCCAATTACTGGAATGGATCCGAACCTACTCGCCGGGAAGCAAGACGGTGGTGATCAGCGGTCATGACGACTTCGACTTTGTGCGGCATACGGTCAAATACGGCGGGATGGATTATCTGTTAAAGCCCATAGACCCCGACCAGCTGGCTGAAGCCGTCCAGAAAGCAATCGACGCGTGGAAAGCAGATGAACAAGACCGGATGCAGTCCCGGGAGCAGACGATTGAGATGAATCAGATTAAACCTGTATATTGGGACAAAATATTCTCGAATCTCATACACGAGCCCCGCTACTACTACTCGGTCCAGGACGCCATATCCCGGGAATTCTTCATCCCGAAGGAGGGTGGCCGTTGTCAGGCGGTTATTCTGACTTTGGATACGATGGACAGTACGGTCATGGACAAATTCAGCTCGCATTTGGACCTGCTCTACTTTACACTGACGAATATTTGCAATGAAATTCTCCGCCGTGAAGGCGTCGGGTACGCGTTCAGGCATTGGAGCAGCGAGAATGAACTCGTCCTTCTGTTTTGGAACGGCTTTGAGCGCCTGAAGATGATTCTGACGGAAATCAATGACGGCTTCTACATGACCCTGAACGGCCGCTTCGACTTCGGTTTAGGCGCTGTGGAAGCTTTCCCGAACGGATTGGGCAACTCCTATAAAGAAGCGCGTCAAGCGCTGAGAGCCCGAAATTTACTGGAGCGCCATAACCGGCTGCATAGTTATAACAGTCAGGAACGGCCTAAGCTTAGCGCCCTTCATTTCACGGACTATGAGGAGAATATCCGCTTCGCCGTTCGCAGCAGCCAGCCTGAACGTATTAAAGAAGCTGTGGCCAGCTGGATTGCAGAGGTCAAGAAGCTTGAATCCATTACCGTCGAGCAACTGGAGCTGTGGTGGCATGAATATAACGTCTTTCGCTCCCATTGGATTAAAGATTTATTGCCTGAACAAACCGACATTCCGGGATTAACCGACGAACCTGCCAAGATGATCGTTCCTATGGATAAGCAAGGCAAGCTTTCTCTTGACTTATGGCAAGATGAACTAACCCAAAGCTTGATTCATCTTGCAGCGCTCATGGTACGCTATCAGCAGAAAGATAACAACGTGATTTATGATATTGCCAAATACATTGACAGTCATTACCACGAAGAAATTACGCTTCAGGATATTGCTACGAAGTTCTATCTTAGCCGGGAGTATATATCCCGCAAATTCAAGCAAGAAATGAGCGAGAATTTATCCGATTATATCGGACGCATCCGGATCGAGAAGGCTCAGCTCCTGTTGCTCAACCCGAACCTGAAAATTACACAGATTTCAGAGATGGTAGGCTACAACGATGAGAAGTATTTCAGTAAGGTATTCAAGAAAATCACACAGATCTCACCCAATGAGTACCGGAAGAGAGAGCTTCTTAAATCTTAATTACAATTCTTTATTTTCATTTCGGGGAAGGTTCGGTATAATAGGGGTATTGTTTGTCTATTTACGCCGCATGGAGGTGCTGACGATGGAATTTCTGGGTATGTCCTTCTCATTGAAGACGATCATAATCCTGCTCGTATTTTTAACATTCTTGGCCGGAATCCTTACCGCAGCTTACAATGAGGACCAAACGGACGGTCTGTAAACTTCGAAGATCAGAACAAGATATAAGATATAAACTTATACTTATACTTTCTGATACTACAACCAAAGAAGCATCATTGCCCAAGGGCAATGATGCTTCTTTGGTTGTAGCCGTGTTAGGCTCTCTGTTTCATCCGATCCATATCTCCCAGACATTCGGAGCAGACATGACGTTCTTTGAAGTCCTTTACACCTTCCGCGGATCCGCAAAAAATGCAGCGGGGACGGTAACGCTCCAGGATGATATGCTCCCCTTGAACGAGAATCTCCACAGGATCTCCCTCATTCATCTCATAGCGCTTACGCAATGATTTCGGTAAGACAATTCTCCCGAGTTGATCAACCCTTCTTACGATTCCAATCGGTTTCATTATTAATCCATCTCTCCTCATCTGACTTTTAACATTATGTAAAAATAGACCAAACAATTAACATCCAATGGAATGTATTCGCTTTGTTGTATAGCAATACCTCTATTTTTAACATTGTTAATTTAAACCATTTAATGTCTGTTCGTTCTTTCTCATACAGTTCGTGAATTCATTGCCATTTGAGACCTTATTACTTTAAACCTTGAAAACCTGTTTGGCGTAACGCCTCGAAGGTTAGGATCGCCGCGGAGTTGGACAGGTTCAGTGAACGAACTTTGTCCGTCATCGGCATTTTGATACAAGTTTCAGGATGTGCGTCCAGAATTTCTGGCGGCAACCCTTTCGTCTCTTTGCCAAACACGAAGAAATCACCGTCCTGGAATTGAAAATCCGTATAGTACCGGGACGCTTTGGTGGTTGCAAAGAAGAATCTTCCTTCTTGATGCTTGTCTTTCACTTCCTGAAAGCTGTCGTAGTATTCGATATGAACTGCATGCCAGTAGTCCAATCCTGCGCGTTTCAGTGTCTTGTCATCCGTATCAAAGCCAAGGGGGCGCACCAAGTGAAGATGAACCCCGGTGGCCGCGCAGGTTCTGGCAATATTGCCTGTATTTGCAGGAATTTCAGGTTCAACCAATACAATATGAAATGCCATAATCTTTTGTTCACCTCACATTCGTCCTATTATACAACAGCATTAGCAAAATTTCGATTTAACACACAGTTTACCTAATCTTAATACGGGCTTGATAGACATCCCTCATAATGAACTACGGTAGGGTTGGAAACCAATTAAAGGAGTAGATCCGATGAAGAAGAAAATACTTGTCGTGGATGACGAACCATCCATCTCCATGTTAATCGACTTTAACCTCAAACTAGTCGGATACGATGTGCAATGCGTATATGACGGGGAAGCCGTGTTCGACGCCATACGGACGTTCCGCCCTGATCTGATTATACTGGACCTGATGTTACCTAAGATGGACGGTGTTCATGTTTGCCGTGAGCTGAGAAACCAGAACAATTTGGTGCCGATTATTATGCTGACGGCTCTGCAAGACTTATCGGATAAGATTGCCGGACTGGATAACGGCGCGGATGATTACATGACCAAGCCTTTCTCCCCGCAAGAGCTGATTTCTAGAATACAGGCGATCCTCAGGCGGGCGCAAACGTTGCCTTCCACTCAGGAAGGACAGCCCATCATTATCGGAAACATTCATTTAAATCCGGAGCAACGGGAAGTGTCATTAGACGGTAAACCCATTGAACTGACTCCGAAGGAGTTTGAGTTATTGTTATTCCTGTGTAAACATCGCGGCAAAGTATTAAGCCGTCAACAATTGTTACACGGCGTATGGGACTATCATTTCCTGGGCGATACGCGGATTGTGGACGTACATATTTCCCATCTTCGAGATAAAATCGAGAAGAATGCGCGTACCCCGGAATATATTATGACCATTCGCAATGTCGGGTATAAGCTTACAGAGCCTGCGGCGAAGGAAAGTTCGTTAGCCTGATGGTGTGAATCAATATAAAAGCTGTCCGGGATTAATCCGGACAGCTTTTGTATCTACAGGCTTCCGGTTATCCGTTGACCCGCTGGAACTCCGCCATAAAGGCCGACAAGGCTTCACAGCTCTCACGGGTTACCGCATTGTAGGTGGAAGCTCTCAATCCGCCAACACTGCGGTGGCCTTTCAATCCGATGAAACCGGCTGCCTCTGATGCTTTAACGAATTGCTTCTCCAATTCTTCATTCGCAAGACGGAAGGTCACATTCATCATGGAACGGCTGTCCGCGTCAACACAACCTGTGTAGAATCCCTCGCTTGTATCAATCGCGTTATAAATAAGTCCGGTCTTCTCACGATTCAACTGCTCGATACCCGCGAGTCCGCCTTTTCCTTTAATCCATTTCAGCACGAGATTCACCATATAGATGGAATACCCTGGAGGGGTATTGTACAGAGAGTTATTCTTTAGGTGCGTATCGTAACGGAACATCGTCGGAACCGACTTAGGCACATCGCCCAGCAGGTCTTTACGCAAGATTACAAGCGTAACCCCGGACGGACCCAAATTTTTCTGCGCGCCGGCATAGATCATGCCGAATTGCGAAACATCCAAGGGGCGGCTCATAATATCACTGGACAGATCCGCAATTAACGGCACGCCGCCCGTATCCGGATACTGTTGAAATTGTGTGCCTTCAATGGTCTCGTTCGAGGTAATATGCAAGTAGGCCGCATCTTGCGGATAATTCAAAGTGCTCAAAGCAGGAATGTTCATGTATTTATTCGCTTCGGAAGTAGCGGCAATTTGAACATTTCCGAAGCTCTTAGCTTCCTTAATCGCTTTGTCAGCCCATGAACCTGTATGTACGTAGCTTCCTGTGCGCCCTTGCAGAAAATTCATGGGGATCATAGCGAATTGCGTGCTGGCTCCGCCTTGTAGAAACAGGATTTGGTACCCTTCCGGAATGGCCAACAGTTCCTTTAACAACGCTTGGGTTTCATTGTGCACACCTTCATAAATGGCTCCGCGATGAGACATCTCCATAATGGACATCCCTGAATCTTTAAAGTCTACGAATTCCGCTTGCGCTTGTTGTAGTACTTCTAATGGCAATGCGGCCGGACCTGCATTAAAATTGTAAGCTCTCCCCGTCATTTCGCTTCTCCCCTTTAACCCATTAATGTGTTATGGCTATGATATCAAGATTCGACATTTCCGACAAGTGAATAATCCAAGGCTTTTCGTGGTAAGATCGAATCATAGGATGATGAAGGAGATGTTTGTTACGACTACTAAAGAACCCGGGGAAACCCTGCGTATTTTCTTTGCGATTCCATTGCCCGGCTCTATCAAGGAATCACTTTACAACATGACACTCCAATGGCAAGAGCGCACTCCGTTTCAGCGATTGTCCCATCCCGAGGATTATCATATTACACTGAAATTTATAGGCGAGACCTCAATGCGCATGGCGGAAACTTTAATGAAAATCGGAGGTGAAGTCGCTCAGCGACATAAGCCTTTTACACTCTTCGCTCATGGAGCAGGCGCTTTTGGCAAACCTTTGCGTCCCTCCGTCTTATGGACAGGCGTTACAGGCGATGTAGACGCGCTGCGCAAGCTCGAGAGCGACTTGGTGGAGAGAATTTCCACCATCGGAATACCTAAGGAGGACCGCCCCTACAGGCCTCACATTACCTTAGCGCGCAACTACAAAGGAGATCCTGCATCGCTGGGACCGGAGCTATGGAGCCGGCTCGGTAAGGATGTCCCTCCCGATGCGACCTGGACCGCCGACCGAGTGGTGCTGTATCGAACACGAAGCGGTCATAAACCGATGTATGAAGAAATGAAGTCGTTTCCCTTGCAACCTTAATTCCCGGACTAACAAGGTTCACTTTATTACTCGTCTCTTTTTCAACAGCAGCGGAATAATCGCAAAAGCCACATACATTCCCAAGGCGGCATAAAACTTACCTGATCCAATATCTTGAAGTGATGCGCCAAATACGTTATAAATCACAGCACCCGGGATTATGCCGATTAACGTCCCCCACGCATAGTCCCAAAAGCGAATTTTGGAAAGACCCGCTCCGTAGCTAACACCATCGAAGGGAAAGAATGGCATTAAGCGCATATACAAAACGACCATAAACCCTTTCTCTTCGGCCTTCTGATCGAATGATTGCAGCCTCTTATTCTTTAATATCCTTTGAAAGCTGTTTCGCCCCCACTTCCGAGTGATATAAAAGGAAAGTAATGCTCCGGCCAAAGCCCCGATAATATCATAGATGGTTCCCCAGAAAGCTCCAAACACGTACCCCCCATATAAGGTCACAGGTGTAGCCGGAAACAGAACTAAGGGACGCAGCGTATAGACAATGATGTACAGCAGACCACCGAGTGGTCCTAATTCTCGCAACCATATGGTGATCCTGTTTAGATCCAAGTGATCCCATACACCCAACCATTTTACAATAAGCAGGCCACTAGCAGCGACAAGAAACCATATCAACAGCAACCAAAATGACTTTGTGCTCGCCATAGGTTCCATTCCCTCCTTCATTACCAAGCAAATACTCCTGAATCTTATTATATGTTTAAAAAAGAGGCCCCCGCAAATATGCGGAGACCTCCTTGGGATGAATGAATTTAGAAGTGCAGGGATTAGCAGTCGTAGTATAGGCCGTACTCGTAAGGATGAATGCGAATCGCAACGGCTTTCGCCTCGCCACGCTTCAAGTCAATGAAGTTGTCGATGAAATCTTTGGTGAAGACGCCGCCTTCAACCAAGAAATCAAAGTCTGCTTCAAGCGCATCCAATGCTTCGTCCAGGGAGCCCGGTACACTGCGGATTTCTTTCTTATCTTCATCGGACAAATCGTAGATATTCTTATCATAAGGACCGTAACCAAGCTCGGTCGGATTAATCTTCTTCTTGATACCGTCAAGACCGGCCATCAGCATAGCCGCGAAAGCCAGGTATGGATTAGCCGTGGAATCCGGTGTACGGAACTCGATTCGACAGCCTTTCGGTGTTACTGCCGCAACAGGAATCCGCACTGCCGCAGAACGATTACCTTTGGAGAACACAAGGTTAACCGGTGCTTCGTAACCAGGAACCAGGCGTTTGAAGGAGTTCGTGCTCGGGTTCGTAAGTGCGATTAATGCCGGAGCATGGTATAGAATACCGCCGATGTAATGAAGAGCTGTTTCGCTCAGGTTGGCGTAGCCGCCTTTTTCGTAGAACAATGGCTCGTCACCGTTGAAGATGGACTGGTGAACGTGCATACCGCTTCCGTTGTCACCGAACAATGGCTTAGGCATGAATGTAGCCGTCTTGCCGTATTGTCTTGCAACATTGTGAACAATGTATTTATATTTCATCAGGTTATCAGCCGTTTTCGTTAACGTATCAAAACGGAAGTTGATTTCCGCTTGGCCCGCTGTAGCTACTTCGTGGTGATGACGCTCAATGCGCATTCCAGCTTCAGCCATCAGACGGCACATTTCGGAACGAATGTCTTGTTGCGTATCTACCGGAGCTACAGGCACATATCCGCCTTTCTGGCGAACTTTAAAGCCCAGGTTTCCGCCTTCTTCTTTACGGCCGGTATTCCAGTTCGCTTCTTCGGAATCCACGCTGAAAGAGGATGTGTTCGTTGTGCTCTCATATCTTACATCATCGAAAATGAAGAATTCGGATTCAGGAGCGAAGAATGCTGCTGTACCTACGCCTGTTGTCTGCATATACTCTTCAGCTTTCTGAGCGATGCTGCGCGGGTCGCGCTCATAGCGATCGCCGTCCGGCGTATGAATGTTACACATAATGATTAATGTAGCGTGTGCTGTGAAAGGATCGATGTATGCTGTTTCCGTATCCGGCATCATAACCATATCGGACTCCTCGATACCTCTGAACCCTTGGATGGAAGATCCGTCGAAAGCAACTCCGTTCTCAAACGTTTCCTCTTCTACCTCTGTAGCTGGAAGCGAAATATGATGACCTCTACCTGATAGATCGACGAAACGAAAGTCTACCCATTCAATATTGTTTTCCTTGATAAGATCCAATACCTTTTGAACTGACATTGATGAACTCTCCTCCCCAAATTCCGAACATTAATCGACTTACAACAGATCATTGTTCATTTCCAAATTTATAGCCTATTATAGAACTCAGGCCACTTATCGTCAATACTTATGTAAGGTATTTTTTGCATCAGTGTGAGGTATGCTTACACTTGTAAATTAAATGGAAAAACGGACCAAAACCTCTCCGTGGAGAGATTGGCCCGTTTTTTGCTAATAAGCTTTACCTGAAGCTCGCAACCGGCGCCTTGGCCGTTTCGAATTTCTTGCCCATCAAGGGTGCCAGTTTCTCCAGATCCTGCAACAGTTCTGCGAATTGATGCGGGAACAGGGACTGCACGCCGTCACCGGTCATGGAGTTATCAGGGTCCGTATGCATCTCAACGATCAGTCCGTTGGCGCCTGCTGCCACAGAGGCTTTGGACATCGTGGCTACCAGTTCGCGGCGTCCCGTACCGTGGCTCGGATCCGAGATCACGGGAAGATGGCTTAAACCCTGAAGAACGGGAATAGCGGTCAAATCTAACGTATTCCTAGTGTAGGTTTCGAACGTACGAATACCACGTTCACAGAGCATAACGTTCGGATTTCCGCCAGCTAGGATATATTCAGCCGCGTTCAGCAGTTCATCATAAGTAGCGCTGAAGCCCCTCTTAAGCAGGACTGGCGTCTGTATCGTGCCAAGCTTACGCAAGAGATCGAAGTTCTGCATGTTCCGCGTACCGACTTGCAGAATATCCGCGTATTCGGCGCATACATCGACGTATTCCGGCGCCATAACTTCCGTGATGGTCAGAAGTCCGTGCTTATCTCCGGCTTCCTTCATCATGACCAAGCCTTCAACACCGACGCCTTGGAAGCTATACGGCCCGGTCCGCGGTTTAAATGCACCCCCGCGTAATACTTGACCCCCCGCCGCTTTCACCAATCTGGCAATCTCATCAATCTGCTCCGGGCTTTCTACAGCGCAAGGTCCGCCCATAATGACAAGATTCTCCCCGCCGATCTGGACGCCTTTAATCTCAATGACGGTATCTTCCGGGTGGAAATCACGGCTAGCCAATTTGTAGGATTTAGAAATCTTAATCACATTCTCAACACCGGACATTTGGCGCAGATGCTCCGCCAGCGTCGGGTTGGCCTGGCCTATGATGCCGATTACAGTCCGGTCCATCCCTTTGGATACGTGAGCTTGATTGCCGCTCTTCTCAATATACTGAACAATCTCCGTCAGGCGTTCATTCGATATGGCATTTGAAGTTATTGCAATCATCTTCATCTCTCCTTGTAGTTTAACTTTATCTATAAGATTCATCCTATGCTGACTTATGCACTTTAATGCTTATACGCTTTTAAGCTTTTAATCACTAAAGTAAATATACAGGAAATGACTTCAGTTCGCAATACTTTTCATACAAAAAAACCTCAAGAAACAAACCTTTCTTGAGGGACTTATCCATACTATTCTAATATGCTATCTTTAAGCATCAATGTGTTTTTGCGCAATTTACGCTTCTCCCTGCGGCGATTCGTGTAGGTCTCGAGCAACCATTTCACTGGGAAATAGAGCACAAGCCCTAAAAGGGTTCCCACCACCATACCTCCTACAATGAGCTTGAGGTTCAGGTACACCAGCTTCTCAATCCATTCCGGTAAGAAGGAGAGGTATGCTTCCAAATTTTTTGGAACAATCATACTGCCTACTTTGCTGTTCATGAAGGCAAACGGAATATAAATAATTTTCCCGATGACAAACCCGATCAGAGCCCCCGCCACACTGCCTCGCAATAAATAAACCAAGGGGAAGATCAGGAAGAAAGCCAGTCCCATTGTAGGCAACGTAAACATCTCGATGGCAAGGCCAATGGAGAAACCCTTGGCGACCATGGCTGCGCCGCCTTTGGCGCGAAACAACATCATATATTTATATTTAAACCAACGCGCCATTAATCTGAACCTTGCTTTCATCCTGCTCCCCCCTTTCCGGGAAATACTCATGCTGTTAAGTGGCGGATTTCTGTTTAACGTTAGGCAGGAGCTTGTTCATGTTCACTGTGCGGTTAATCGCATGCGTTTCGGGAACCTCGGGATCGAATTGTTCCAAATAAGCGATAACCTCTTTAGTAATCGGTGTTGGCGTGGAAGCTCCGGATGTAACGCCAACGATCTTGACCCCTTGCAACCATTCCGGTTGAATTTCCGATACATCGGAAATCCGGTAAGCGGTTACCCCCGCAATCTCTTCGGAAACCTGGGCTAACCGATTGGAGTTATTGCTGCGCGGGTCGCCTACGACGATGACCAGATCGCAAGCACCGGCTTGTTCCGCTACTGCTTCTTGCCGCACTTGTGTAGCCAGGCAAATTTCATTATGGATCTCGGCCTGTGGGTAAGTTTCCAATAATTTCTTCATGATATGCTTAATATCCCACTGTGACATGGTCGTTTGGTTCGTAATAATAATCCGTTCGGCGGTGAGATTCAACTGATCAATCTCTTCTTCCCGCTCAATGAGATGAACATGGTCGGGTGCCACACCGATGGCTCCTTCAGGTTCCGGGTGAGCTTTCTTGCCGATGTAGATAATTTCGTAACCTTCCGTAACTTTTTCGCGAATTAGATCATGCGTCTTCGTTACATCCGGACAAGTCGCGTCTACACAGGTTAAGCCTTTGTCGCGAGCTCTCTTCCGCACTTCAGGGGAAACCCCGTGGGCGGTAAAGATGACCGTTCCTTTCTCAATCTGGTCGAGAATCTCCATACGGTTCTCCCCGTCCAACGTGATAATACCCTCTTTCTCGAAGGCATCGGTCACATGACTGTTGTGAACAATCATTCCCAATATATAAATCGGTCTGGGCAGATCCAAATTCTTAGCCGTTTGCAATGCAAGAACCATAGCGTCCACGACACCGTAACAGTAGCCTCGCGGCGTAATCTTCAACACTTCCAAATCCGACACCTGCTTTCAAATTACGACTTTCCTGCTTTCATTATACCTTATTCCACAGTACGTGGAAAGCTTGCGGGGAGCCAGATCGTAAAGGTGGTGCCAATTCCCAGACTGGTGCTGACCTCGACCGAGCCTTCATGTTGATCGATAATCCATTTGGCTATTGATAATCCCAAACCTGTGCCTGACGTTTCACCCCGTGATGCGTCAGCCCGGTAGAAGCGTTCAAATATGAGCGGCACGTGACTTTTATCCATACCCATGCCGGTGTCCTCAATACGGATTCCGACAGAACCTTCACCCTTAACGGCATCCAACTTAACAAAACCCTCCGAGGTGTATTTGAATGCATTTTCTATAAAGATGAACAGCAGCTGTTGCAATAAATCTTTATTACCGTTCACCACAGCTTCTTCCAACGCATGCAGATCCCCGGCTTTCCATTCCGCTTCATGGGGCAAGAACTGCGCGCGCCGAACCACTTCCTCCACCAACCCATGGATCTCAACGGGCTCCTTCTGCAACTCCTGTCCGGCATCCGCGCGGGCCAACGCCAACAGATCGTTCACTAACCGGCTCATGCGTTCCGCTTCATCCGCTATATCGCGCATCGCTTCCAACGACATCTCCCTGTTGGCAGGAGCGACTAAATCCTCCGGGACCGCGGCGTTCTTCCACATTCGCTCCAGCAAATCCACGTTTCCTCGAATCGTCGTTAACGGCGTCCTCAGCTCATGGGAAGCATCGGAGACGAAACGCCGCTGTGCGCGGTAAGCCTCTTCCATATCGCTGTACATGACTTGAATCCGGGAGAGAAGACTGTTGAATGTGTCTGTTAAACGACCGATTTCGTCCCTCGGCCCGTTATATTTAATGCGTTTGCCCAAGTCCGAGCCCCGTTCAATCTGGTTGGCCGCCACGATGACATGGTCAATGGGCTTCAAAGCTTTACGCGCAAGGAAGAAGCCCAGAGAAGCCGCGAGTAAAATCACGCCAAAGCCGGCCAGGCTCAAACTGAATTTCATCGTATTTAACCAGGAATCAATGGAATCTACCCGGGTAGCGACCTGCAAGACGCCGATGACTTCACCGCTGCCAATCAATTGATAAGGCGTGTTATAAACGTAAACGGTAATATCACCCACTTTTTCTTTCACAAAAAAAGCTTGGCCTTCCTTAGCTCTCTTCAGCGTTGCCTCTGTACGTCCCAGCTCGAACTTCCCCAACGTGTTGGATTTGTTCATTAACTCCCCGCCGGGATACACCGATTGAAAATAAATATTGGAATTCTTGAATGTGTCCAGTTGAGGGAAAATAACGGTATACCGAGCCCCGTCCCCGTAAGGTTCTTCGTACACCCGCGCTTTGCTGTTAATATATTTGCTTTGAGAGTCCAGTTCTTTTTTTACCGAAGAATACAGTTGATATGAGAAAAATCCGTATAAGGCCATGCTGAATGTTGTGATCATCACGGCTAATATCAAGGTGTACCACAATGTCAGTCTCAGCCGGATCGACATGCTGTTAATCTCCCTTCATGACATACCCGGCGCCGCGAACCGTCTGAATTAATCGCTTGCCTCCGTGCTCCTCTGTTTTCTGGCGCAGCATGGCGATATAGACCTCCAACACATTGGACTCGCCGCTGTAGTCATAGCCCCAGATTCGCTCCATAATGACGTCGCGGGACAGCACTCTGCGGGGATTATGCAGAAATAGGTGAAGCAAATCGAATTCCTTCGTCGTAAGTTCCACTCGTTTTCCGTTCCGAATAACCTCTCGCGTATCCATATCGAGCATGATATCTTCAAATTGCACCCGATTCGTTTTCTGCTCGGCGCTTTCGATTTTCCTTCGCAATAACGCTCTTACTCTGGCCAACAATTCTTCCAGCGCGAACGGTTTCACCAAATAATCATCGGCGCCTAAATCCAGCCCTTTTACTCGTGAAGAAATTTCGTCCTTGGCTGTAAGCATGAGAATCGGGATCTCGCTTCCCCCTTCTCGAATTCGACGGCACACTTCCCACCCATCGAGCTGGGGCATCATCACATCCAGAATCATGACATCGGGTTCGTCGCTAAGCAGCTTCTGGAGTCCATCCGCGCCATGATTCGCGGTCACTACATCATAGCCTTCAAAGGTTAAGCTCCTGCGCAACATAGACGTAATTTTCTCATCATCATCCACAACTAGTATTCGGTTTCGCATCGTTCTCTCATCCGTCCTTTTCACAAAATATCCCCGAGAACGAACCTAGCCGCACAAGCACCGGTCGCTCTCAGGGAAACTGTCTCATGATTCAATTGTCGAGGTTACATGATGATGATCATTGTTGTTTTTGTTGTTCCAGTGCTTGCTTCTCGTACTCATTACGGTCGCCGATCTTAACCGTTACTTGGCTGGTTTTACTATTGCGCAGAATGGTCAGGTTCACGGACTCGCCTACCTTGTTTTTGGAGATTTCCGCTTTAAGGGCATCGCTGTTATCTACCTTGACCCCGTTCACTTGCGTAATTACATCATAGGTCCGCAGATCGGCTTGATATGCCGGCGTATTGTAAGGTACGCTTGCGATAATTGAACCTTTGGTACTCTTAAGTCCGAGTTGGGCTGCCATTTCGGCTGTAATATCGGATAAGTTTACACCAATAAAAGGAACCGGCTCCTTCGGAATTTCCTTATTATTCTTCAATTGGTCCAGCACGCCGTCAATCGTGCTTGTAGGTATCGCGAATCCGATGCCTTGGGCCTGGGCGCTTACAGCCGTGTTAATGCCGATAACCTCACCGTCCAGGTTCAACAAGGGGCCGCCGGAGTTGCCGGGATTGATCGCCGCGTCGGTTTGGAACAGATTCTTGTAGTTCCGCTCGCCCGCTTCATCCGAAATGGAGATTGGACGCTCTTTGGCGCTCAATACACCGACGGTAACCGTGTGGTCGAAGCCGTATGGATTCCCGATTGCAACTACCCAGTCTCCAATGGAGGTATTGTCGGATTTGCCAAGGGGTAATGTAGGGAAGTTATTATCTCCCTCAATCTTTAACACAGCCAGATCCAGTTCATAGCTTGAACCTAGAAGCTTGGCGGTATAAGGCTCTTTACGGCCTTCCAGAGTCACTTTGATTTCATCCGGATTTTCGCCTACTACGTGTTGATTTGTAAGGATATAGCCTGTTTTGTCAAAAATAAACCCGGTTCCAAGCCCGGCAGGCTGCAGCTCACCCGTTCCCGGTTGCTCCGTTTCTCCGCCTTGCCCGCCGCCGAAATCGTCGCCGAAAAATTGCCGAAAGAACGGATCATCCAACAGGGAACGTCCTGTGCCGCCGCCGTTTCTGGATTGCGCTCTTTGGAACGTCTCTACTTTAATAACGGCAGGACTTGCTTTCTGATAGAGTTGTGCGATATTGTTCGGCCTCGCCATGTCCAACGCCGCCGAAGAAGCCTGACCGCTGTTGGACGAATTCGATTTCTCCACAGCCGCGTTCGCCGAACCCCCGGACTCCATGACCCCTTCATCCGGTGTGAAGAGGTTCATCCGATCCGATACAACGGCAAAGCTTCCAAGCAGCACCGCTCCCGCGATAAAGGATGCAAACATGCTCTTAAAGCTGGATTTGCGTCGGGTATTGCTGTAATCCCAAGTTCGTACCGGCGCCACCGGATATCCTTGACGATTCAGTTCCGCCTTTTGTAAAGCATGTTGCGAGTTGTACTCGGGCTGACGGTCTTCGTCATGGGTTACCGAGATCGGCGATCTCTTGCTCTCCACGGGCGGCTGCGCTTCATTCACGTTCGATTTAAAAGGTCCATAAGAATAATAATAAGAGGTTCGTTCCTCGCCGGGCGTGCCGTCTTCACTATTTCCCCTTCCAGGACGGTTCTCGTCTTCCGCGTCAAATCCTGTTTGCTTGTCATTCTTATAATCGTCACTCATCTATAATGCCTCCTCGTATGAAATTGAAGTAAGTATTTGAGTATATATTGCCTGAGTTTCCTTAAACAAACCTTAAAAAAGAATGAAAGGAACATAAATAGTTAATAAATTATCAAGGTGTTTATACATGCGAAAAAACCCGGCTGTTAGACCGGGAATTGGCTTTCTGCTTTAGATAAATGCTCTTTGGCTTGATTAAGCCACTTATCGTCGATATTGGCATCGGGATTCAAAGGCTTTTGGAATTGGTCAAAAAGAGCTCCCGCAATCTTCGGCTGCGCATCCGGATCCGGATTATCGTCCTCGCGATACACATGTCTCAGCACATAGGGTGTACCCAGCTTCACTTGAGCATCGCTCGCGTCCGCATCCACGTCCAGTTCGCCTCGGGTTACTTCGAAAGGGATTCGGAGCCATACCTTATTGGCCTCATCCAAAGCGTGGTCGAAGACGCCTTGTTTATAGTCCCATCCGCCTCCAAGAGAGAATCCGTGACGGGATAGATACGTGTTGGCATCATTGTATGCCAGTTCTTTGTTTTCCAGTTGTGAAGTCAGTGTAATCATAAAATATCTCCTTTGGGGTTCAGAATGTCCGTATAGGTGTTATTTTAGGATTTACCCAAACTTTCCTTTTTATGAAACGCTCATGCTCTACTTTTCTGCCCAACCTTTGCGGTGTGCGTAAATGGCAAGCTGTGTCCGGTCCTCTAATTCGCACTTCATCAGCAGATTGCTGACATGTGTTTTCACGGTTTTGATACTGATATGGAGTTCTTCACCGATTTCTTTGTTGGCTTTACCGTCCGCAATCAACAGCAATACTTCTTTCTCCCGATCCGTCAATCCTTCGGTATCATCCTTCGCGGTACGTTGCCTTAAACCTCGCGTTAAAGCCTGAGATACCTCCGCGTTCATGACAGGCATTCCGCGGAACGCTCCCTGAATGACATAGACAAGCTCTTCCGATGTAACGGTCTTCAGCACATAGCTTGTAGCTCCGGCCTCCATCGCCTGCACCACTTTCTCATCATCCAGGAAGCTCGTCAGAATAATGATTTTCATATCCGGATATTTTGCGGATATTGCCTTAGTGGTCTGGACGCCGTCCATCTCGGGCATCATTAAATCCACTAATGCCAGATCCGGTATGGTGGAATCTTCTTGTTGTAGGATTTCCAGCGCTTCGCGGCCGTTTGCGGCCTCTCCGATTACATTCATACCGCTTTCCAGCATCAAATATGTACGCAGTCCCATACGCACCATCTCATGGTCATCCACAATCATAATGTTCAACACTCGTTCCATATCTCTAGCCCCCTCCGGCTTCGCTGAATTTAGGGATTGCCGCCTTCACCCTCGTACCCGCTCCGGGTTTACTGAGCACCTCCAAAGATCCGCCCAGCTTTTGTGCCCGCTCCAACATCGTTGATAAACCATAGGAGTTCAGCTTGACTCTTGCGCCGTCGAAGCCTGAA
The DNA here is from genome assembly GCF_001644605.1 of Paenibacillus swuensis. Taxonomy (NCBI): domain Bacteria; kingdom Bacillati; phylum Bacillota; class Bacilli; order Caryophanales; family Paenibacillaceae; genus Paenibacillus; species Paenibacillus swuensis. Next base: position 4,965,847 of record NZ_CP011388.1, read on the forward strand.
CCGTTATCTGAAATGGTCAACATGTATTGATTATCGGTTTCGTACAGCGACAAGGTCACCCTTGATGCCGAGGCATGCTTCGTCACATTCGCCATAGCTTCTTGTACGATCAAGAAAAACTGATGTTCTTTCGCATCCGACAAGCCTTGAATGAGCTGGATATCCATGGTGCCTTGTAAGCTGTTCTGACGGCAATAGTCCGGAAACCACTTATCCAGTGCGCTTTCCAAGCTCTGTCCATCCAGTTCAAGCGGACGAAGTTGGGCGATGAGCGAGCGCATCTGCTTCTGGGCGTGTTGGGACATCTGAATGAGCTGCTGAAGCACTTCAAGGCTTGCTTCGCTATTCCGTTCCAGCAGCTTGGGGAGCGACGAAGCGGACATATGGATAGCGAACAATTGCTGGGCCACGGTATCATGCAGATCTCTGGCCAGCCGTTTACGTTCTTCCAATACCGCGTCTTCCTCGCTTTCCGCGCGTTGCATGACCAGTTCTTCACCTAGTGTCTGCAGCATCTTCACTTTCACTTCCACCGATTCGGCCATTTCATTAAAGTCCCGGTAAATCTGATGGAAGGAATCGGATTCACTGTATGCTACGCGATTGGTGAAATTACCCTTGGACATCTGGAACACAGACAGCTGCAGAACATTCAACTTACGCTGAATGTTCTGCGCCGCAATGTAACCTATAATCAAACCTAGAAACAACACACCCGCAAGATACAGCAACCATAGGTAGTCATGATCTAAGGAGTGCGCAAAATAAACACAGCCGGCGAACGTGGCCGAGGTTACCAGAACCGTTGCAATGAGGAAATAGGCGATCATTTGCCATTTGACGTTATTTCTCCAGCCGCCCATCGTTTAGCCCACCCTGATTACAGTAACATCCCCGATAAAAGTGGACGTTACCAGCCTGATTTTCTTCTCGGCTTCTTTGAAGCTGGGTGTCTCCGCGCTCGTATTCTTGAACAGTCCGCCGATTCTCTTATCCAGTACCGTTGTATCCCCAAGAAAAGAAGAAGTAATCGCGTTAATACCTACTTCGTAATCGTTAGGAACCAACACTTTCACATCTCCGATAAAAGAAGAGACGTTGATTCTCGTTTCACCGTATGGGATTTGAGCTTTCGTTAAATCCAGAACGGTGTCTCCGATGAACTGCGAAATATTTAACGGCTCCAGCTCCCAGTAATCCTGACCCAGATGAATATCCCCGATAAAGCTGGATTTGGAGTGCTTGCTGTGAAAATGTGTATGGATATCTTGATGGATCTCTTGATGAATCATCTCGTGAACGTGATGCTCGTAATGCTTATGATGATCTGCCTTGAACTGCTTCCATTCCTGCTTTTGGGAAGTCCAGTCAGGTGGTGTCGGCGTACTCAACTTTATTTCCGGATCGGATTCCGGCGATTTCCCGGATTTTTTATCTGGATTCATTTCTGACTTGGGATCCAGCGGCCCGTCATGTGTATAAGGATTATGATAGGAAATTGAATTTTTACGCGGACGGAAGAAGAAACTCAACCCGATCACAATCAGCGCAATGGGAATAATCAATCGGATTAATTCTCCAAACGACATTTCAATAACGCCGAAATTCTGACCCAAGAAGTAAAAGCCCAATACGACAGGTATAAGACTCCAAATCCACTGAGACCCGCCTTTTCCCCATTTCCACTGACTAAAGGCTCCCCAAGAGCCGAAGTAAATTAATACCAGAGGCCATAGATTTCCGATGAGTGATCCGATATCCACCTCAATCAGGTTAAATTCTTTCAGTAGAAACAGAGAGCCCGCTCCGATTAACAGCAACCCGATAATCATGCGATGAAATAATGTTCCGTTCATGGTTGTACGCCTCCGGCTATTTGTAACGTTTATATATTATATTGTAAAGAAATGAAAACATGGGTGCCAGCGTCGCCGGATGGAAAATGGTATCCGTCTGGAGACGGATAGGTTTGCCTAAAAAATAAAAACAGCACCACCTGTTCAGGGATACTGTTAGCCGCACAACAAACTAAGAAATAATTAAATCCATTCCCACCACGCCTGCGGGGTTCCCGGAGGGATCCAGAATCACTTTCGACATCGTAATGCACGGTTTCTTAGTAATGGCGGAAATATACACTGGTGACAGATATAGATGACCATCCATCGCCTGCTTCCACCATTCTCTGCCTTTAGCATTCAGCAATCCGGCTTCGGGCAAGGAGAAAACGAAGGATCCGTCCGCGCGGTTAGACCATATCGCTTCAATCTCGGCATTCGCTTTCATATATCGGGTTAACCCTTCGGCATGACTCCGTTCGTCCAGCCCTGCCAGCTTAGGATCGGAAGCAATGGCCCCCAACAACGTTCGCATGGGCTCCAGATCCATGTCTACTTGCTGTGTCTGGGAAGTTACTCCTACTTGCTGTATCGAATGTATTAATTCGCTTGAGGAGCTCTTCAGCTTCTCATTCACCCGTTGCAATTTATTAATTTCGGTGCGTTGCGTATTCAATTGATGCAGTGTAACTTCCACACTCTCCAGCGTATTATTGACAGTATATACGACATCCTGAAGCATGTTTGTGGACTCCGCCATAAGCGATGTTTGATGCGTACTTGAATCATTCGTCTGGCCCACAAGATGATTCACTTGCGATATCCGATTAAAGATGTCGTCCATGCTGTGTTGAATGTTCTGCATTTCATCTAACCCGCGCGCAACAGCCAGCTTCTCCTGTTCCACAGAAGCGACGACCTGACCTACGCCTTGTTCAATTGAATTCAGAATGAGCGATGAGCGTTTAACAGCCTCATTACTTTGTTCCGCAAGCTTCTTGATTTGCTGCGCAACAACGGCGAATCCTCTGCCGTATTCACCGGCATGGGCCGCTTCAATAGAAGCGTTCAGCGCGAGAAGCGAGGTTTGGGAGACCACTCCTTGAATAAAGGAGTTAATTTCCTCAATCTTGGAGGCATGATCCGAAAGCTCCCTGATCCGCTCGTCCATCGTTTGGTTATAGGAACGAAGAGAATCCATGACTTCATTCGTCTTCGTAAGGGACTGCACCACATGCATAACAACCGTTTGAGTGCTCTGGCTCTCGGTATTCATGTATGCCGAAGTATCACTGATCTGGTCGGCAGCGGCTGCCACTTCCTGCAAGGAAGAAAATGCTTCATTGATTCGGTTCACGGCCAACCGGCTGTGATTGCGTAACTGCTCCTCGATTTGCGTGGAACTGTCCGCGACACGGTTCAAGCCTTCAATCGATAAGTTCACTTCCTCGATAGCAGCATTTAACTGGTCCGATACCACTTGCGATTCATTCACGAACTGTACCACAGTTTCTATGGAGATGTCCCTCTCCATGTTTTCCTTATTCAGGCTTGTAATCCCAACATCTCCGCTTTGCTTATTCCAAAGGATGAAGGCCGCCGTAATCAACATCCCGCCAATGGACAGCAGACCTGCGGGTATAGACAGAAAACTGATCACACCTGCTGTAATAACTCCTACAATCCCCACCGTACGCAATTCTTTGTTCAGTCTAAGCTTCACCGCTTGTGTCCCCATTCGAATCTCCCCCAAGGAATAGAGCATTCTATGTATATGTTAGAATTTCTTACATTATAATGGAAGTATATTCAAAAGAAAAGAGGGACTTTTCAGTCCCTCCCTGAAGCTATTTAATAACCAAAACCTTCATTACTTCGTCATGTTCTCGCTTGGAGCTTGTACGGATTGCTTTTTGCTCTTTGTAGTTGTCTCTTGAGCAAACTCCGTTTTAAATGCGTTTTGGTTTGCTTCTTGAGTGCTTGAGAAGTTTGAAGAAGATGCAGCCTTTTGGTTTACTTTGTTGTTTTTCATTGCATTTCACCTCCCGAATTTTTTGCGCAATATGAAGGCGAGCCCTCATTTGCTCTTATATTATGGGACACAGCCCCCCCTTTTATGCTTTCACAATTATGGGAACCAAGGCCGATGACGCTGACCAAAATAAAGCGCACGGCCCTGGGAGCCGTGCGCTTGGTAAGACATGAAGTTGGGCATTATAAAGCTTGAGGCTTGCGTGTTTCCGCTTTGACCAACCGGTTTAAATCGCTCATCATGCGCTCATTAAACTTGCCGGTACCTGTGCGGATTACACGGACACCCACTTTCTTCTTGCCCCATTCTTTATAAATTTGATTCTTGGTATCAAAGTACAAATCAATCTTGTGACCTTTGATCGCCGATCCGGTATCCGCCACTACCCCGTACCCGTATCCGGGAATTAGCAGAATGGTACCGATCGGGAATACCCTGGGATCCGCTGCGATGGTGGATACGGTATCCCGCTTCACCTTAACACCTGAGTAAGTAATACCGTATGCTTTATCTCCAGGGCGCTTGCCTGTGGATTCAACACCGGCATAATACCCTGTTGCCGTTACTTCAACGGACTTGTAATTCTTTATATCTCGGCGCAACAAGGTTGTAATACCCTGTATCTCCGCGCTAACCGCTTGCTCCTTGACCGCTGTTTGCCGTTTGGCCGTCGCCTGTTTGGCTGCCGGGGCAACCTGTTGAAGCGGCTTGGCTTGTTGTACCTTTGGCTTGGAAGCAGCCTGTACCGGTTGAACCGATTCTTCTCGGCTCCGTGCTGCATATATTGCTGTACCCTCCTGAACAGGCGCGGTATCGGATGTGCTTGGCACAACGCTCATGTACTCGCTTTTTCTCTGTTCAGGCTTGTCCCTCAGAAATGAACCCTCCAAGGGATATAACGCCGTAACCGCCAAGATGATCAGCAGAATAAAACCAACCCACTGCGGCCGGCTTAAAGAACCAACAGACATTCGGATACCTCCCCCTAGTATACTAATTGTCCCTTTTCGAGGACATTCAAACACTAGGATTGGATTTTTTCACAAAATAGACGCATTTGTAGGGTATCCAAAGTCTGTGATTCTATGCCGTAACCTTTGGCATTAGAGCGTATTTGGCACTTCAACCAATTTATTATGAATTTCTGAAAGAAGTCTCTGCTTTACCTCTTCAACGCTCTGCGCGCCTAGATCGCCTTCTCCGCGCTTACGGACAGACAAGGTATTCGAATTCATTTCATTCTCGCCGACAACAAACATGTAAGGCACTTTCTCCAGCTGCGCTTCTCTGATTTTGTAGCCCAGCTTTTCATTGCGATAGTCCGCTTCCACCCGGATTCCCGCGGCTTGTAACTGCTCTGTTACTTTGCGCGCGTAATCTTCAAACGCTGTGGATACCGGAATCACTTTAGCTTGCAATGGAGCGAGCCACAGCGGGAACGCGCCGGCAAAGTTTTCTAGCAGGAACGCGGTCATTCGCTCCATCGTGGAAATGATGCCCCGATGAATCACGACTGGACGATGTTTTTTTCCGTCATCGCCCACATACTCAAGTTCAAAGCGTTCAGGAAGAAGGAAGTCAATTTGAGCCGTGGAAAGGGTCTCCTCTTTGCCTAAAGCCGTCTTGATCTGAACGTCAAGTTTAGGTCCGTAGAAAGCCGCTTCTCCTTCTTCCTCGAAGTAAGGAATGCCAACTTCCTCGGCAACTTCCCTCAACATGCTTTGAGCCAGATTCCACATTTCATCGTTCTGGAAGTATTTCTCTGTATCCTTCGGATCCCGATAAGATAAGCGGAAACGATAATCTTTAATGCCGAAGTCGCTGTATACCTGTTGAATCAGAGTGATTACTCTGGCGAATTCTTCTTTAATCTGATCAGGACGGCAGAAAATATGGGCGTCATTCAGCGTCATCGCGCGAACCCGGTGTAACCCGGTCAGTGCGCCTGACATTTCATACCGGTGCATCGTTCCTAACTCAGCAATACGAATCGGTAAATCCCTGTATGAACGCATATCGCTCTTGAACACCATCATGTGATGCGGACAGTTCATCGGGCGCAGAACCAGCTCTTCATTATCCAGCGTCATCACAGGAAACATGTCTTCCGAGTAATGTTCCCAGTGACCTGAAGTTTTGTATAAATCCACATTAGCCATAACAGGAGTATAGACGTGCGAATAACCGAGACTTTCTTCCAAATCAACAATGTAACGTTCCATGGTTCTTCTAAGCTTGGCGCCGTTGGGCAGCCAAATCGGCAAACCTTGACCTACTTCGCGGGCAAAAGTAAACATCTTCAACTCACGGCCCAATTTCCGGTGGTCGCGTTTCTTGGCTTCTTCCAATAACCGAAGGTGTTCATCTAAATCCGCCTTCTTGGGAAAAGCGGTTCCGTAGATGCGCTGTAACATCTTATTCTTGGAATCGCCGCGCCAATAAGCACCGGCAACGCTTAGCAGCTTGAATATCTTGATACGTCCTGTTGATGGCAGATGCGGCCCGCGGCAAAGATCGAAAAACTCGCCCTGATCGTAAATGGTCAAAATAACGTCTTCAGGCAAATCGTTGATCAGTTCCAGCTTCAGATTATCGTTTAATTCGGTGTAGATGGCTAACGCTTCTTCACGGCTGACTTCCCTGCGGCGAATCGGCAAATTTTCATTCGATATTTTGGCCATTTCTTTCTCGATCTTATCCAGATCCTCAGAGCTCAGAGGTGTTTCAATATCGATATCGTAGTAAAAACCGTCTTCAATCACAGGACCGATGCCCAGTTTCACCGCTTGTTGTCCGTAAATCCGCTTGATTGCCTGCGCCATCATATGCGCTGTGGAATGACGATACATCTCCAAGCCGTCCTTGCTGTCTAGAGTCACAATTTCAAGGGACGCGTCTTCATTCAACGGATAGTAAATATCAACCACCTTTCCGTTCACTTTCCCTGCAACGGCATTCTTCTTTAATCCGGAGCTGATGGATCCGGCCACATCTTCAATGGTGCTTCCCGCGGCGTATTCTCTGACGGCGCCATCCGGGAACGTTACTTGTACTGCTGACATGTTAAAAGCCTCCTTATAGTCGTGTATCCGGGCAACAAAAAAACGCACACATCCCTGTAAGAAGGGACGAGTGCGTGCGCTCGTGGTTCCACCCTAAATTCGATCCGCGAAGGAATATCAGCATCCTGCTTGCGCTGTCCTTGCGATCCTCATTAGCATTCGTTAACGGAAATGACCCGGTGAATGATACTTTCAAGCTTGTAGCCTGGGTTCCCATTCACTGCTGCAAAGGGGTAAATTCTGTATTGGTGCGGAAGGAAATTTCAGCTGGATTCCTCTCTCTGGACCGTCAATTGCAGAATTATTGTCTTTGTTCATGGCATCCTATATCCAAGTCTATCCCCATATTAGCTTATACAGACGACAGCGGTCAAGGGTAGACGTAAATTAGAATCATTCTTTCCAAAAAACGGTTGTCTAAGTCAACGTGGATCGTTGTTCCTTACGGAAATCTCCCAAATGAGGCGAGCAAGATCCGCAAAGCGTGCACAGGGTGGCTCGATCATCAAATATTTGCTTGATCGTCTTAATCACTTGCATTTCGGGTTCCCGGGTATGAATAAATACCTTTTGAGGGGATACGGTAATTAACGTGCTCACAATCATATCTTCATAATTGATATCTTTATCAATCATCTCCACCACGAACGTCTCCACCTGTTTCGTTTCGATGGGCTCGAAATCCTCATTCAACAGAATAAAGTCGTTTTCCCCTTTATGCATGAGGTGCGCCACGGGTATTTTGGCATCTTGAATATATACGAAATATTTTAACAAAGCGATGAATTCCTGATACTGTTTATCCATCAGATACTCGTCTATCGCATATTCAACCACTTCGCGCAGTTCTTCCGCATAGGCATGAAGCCTGAAATGAATGAAACCGTCGATGTTCACTTCAGGAAACTCTTCAAGATATGTGATAAAAGCCAAGGCGATCTGATTTTTTCTGCGTTTTCTCGCCTGATGACCTCCGATTTCTTCTTCGGACTGGTCCAAAATATGAAGCGTATAGGTTTCGATTTTTGAAATCTCATCCCTTATTTTGTAAGCATACTCGTTGATAATCATTTTTTTGATAATCCGCTCTTCATACTCTGCAAGAACATAAGAGGCTATACCGCGCCCCGCCCGTTCTCGGACCTTGTTTGCAAGCTCCGTATCGGTCTCATACCAAGTACATCTTAACCCCACAAGTTCCTGCTCCGTCTCCGTATCTATGAACACCTTCAAAGAATCTATATGTAACTCCCGGAGTTCCTCCATTAACTCGCCGAACAGCTTATCAACCTGCGTCTCCGACCCTTTAGCCATCCACAAGGTAAACAGCTCCATGACATCGCTCCTTTCTCTTCTCTACTCAAGTTTATGTTTCAAGAGAAACAGATATACGACGAAGCATTTGGAATCCCCGCGGGTGTATAAAATAACCTCTTTCCAATTGGGTTCAATAATAAAACCCCTAACATTCGGTGGATACCGAAGTCAGGGGTTCTCGTTTCAGTTTACGCTAATTCTGCATAATAAAATCTTTGTTCACTGTGGCCGAAGCATCATCATATACACGCAAAATCTCATATTTGGTGTTTCGCTGCGCAGGAATTTTACCTGCTTCACGAATCAGTCTGAGAATGGATTCGATGTTGACTTTATGCGTTGTGCCCGCGGCGGATACGACATTCTCTTCAATCATCGTGCTGCCGAAATCATTACAACCGTAGGATAGCGTGGTTTTGCCTACTTCAGGACCCATCGTTACCCAGGAGGACTGGAAATTGGCTACATTGTCCAGCATAATACGGGAAATCGCCAATGTCTTCAAGTACTCCTCGGGCGACACCTTCTCCGCTTTCATGTTCGTATTGTCCGGTTGGAAGGTCCATGGGATGAAAGCCAGGAATCCGGGCGTCTTGTAACCATGGCTCAAGCATTCATCCTGCGCGTCTCTGATTCTCTGCAGATGTAACGCCCGCTCCTCCATAGACTCTCCGAACCCGATGACCATCGTGCCCGTAGTGTGCATGCCAATGCGGTGCGCCGTTTGCATCACATCCATCCAGTCCCTCCAGGAGCCCTTCAGACGGCTGATTTTGCGTCTTGTGCGGTCATCGAGAATCTCGGCGCCGCCACCCGGCAGAGAGTCTAAGCCGGCTTCGTGCAACTCACGGACAACCTGCTCGAGGGGTAATCCTGACACCTCAACCATCTTCATAATCTCCGCGGGGGAGAAAGAGTGCATCGTAATATCAAAGCGTTTCTTAATCTCTCGAAGCAAGTTCGTGTAATAACTGAATGGTAAATTGGGATTGGTTCCGCCCTGCATCAGAATCTCGGTTCCATCCACATCAAGCGTTTCCTGGATTTTCTGAAAAATCGTTTCATCTGGCAATACATAACCTTCATCGGAATTCGGGGAACGATAGAACGCGCAGAATCGGCAATACACATCGCATACGTTCGTATAATTTATATTCCGCCCGACCACAAATGTGGTAATCGGCTCCGGGTGCCATTTCAGCATAATTTGGTTAGCTACATTACCTATCTTCTCAACCTGATCGGATTCAAACAACGTGATACATTCTTCTGTATCAATCCGCACGCCGGTCGCAGCCTTATGTAAAATTTGTTCTACTGTACTCATGGGGAGTCACTCCTTACTCGATCGAAATCCTGTTTCCTACATCGTATCACAAACACTCTCTACCGTCATCCACTGGCGAGCCTTAGAGCCTTAGCTTAGATGCCGCGCCAGTTCCACGGACCCAGCCACTTCATTAATGAAGGAATGAGGAGCAACCTGATGATTGTCGCGTCTATAAACACAGCCGCCGCGATTCCAATGCCCAATTGCCTGACCCCCGCCACATCTCCGGCGGCGAACGGTGCGGTAACAGCCATCATAATCAACGCCGCCGATGTAATAATTCCTCCTGCGGAGGCAAGTCCTTCAGCAACAGCTTGTTCATTATCCCCTGTCAGCCTGTAATGCTCAGCGATTCGGGACAACAGAAACACCCCGTAGTCCATGGAAATGCCGAACACCAGTCCGAATATGAAGATAGGAATCATGACGGCCACCGCCTCATGACTTTCACCGCTGATCCACGGCGAAACCATAACCAGTACCCCATAGGCGGCACCGATGCTCAAAGCATTCATTAGCAAAGCCTTAAGGGGGATGAGGAATGAACGAAATGCGATGTAAAGAACGATAAAATTGGACAATACGATAAAAATCAATGCCCCCGGCATTGACTTTCGAAGGGTCTCAAACACTTCTTGCTGATACTTCGCTTCACCGCCCCATAGAATTGTTAAAGGTTCTGGGAGTTGAAGTTGCTCCCATCGTGTCATCCAGGTCTGTACTGCCGCATCGGAAGGGCTCCCTTTCAACGTTACTTTCAACACCGTGGAATCTTTGCGAAGAAGGGCTTGAACCGGCAGCCCTTGTCGGGAGAAGACGGACTGCACATGGATAACTTGTGGATCCGACGTCAGAACCTTGATTACAGTACGAATATGTCCCAAATCCTGACGGGTGAGTTGCCGATTATCCTTGCCTATGATTGCCCATACCTGATTGACCGGGGTTTCATTGTTCGCTGAGTGGGTCTGAAAAACCTCCTCCCAGTCTTCGAAAGCTTGTCTTGACGCATATTCAGACGGGAGCGAGCTGGCATCGGGAATAGCGATTCGCATATCGTTTAACGGCAGCAGGCAGACAAGCAGCAAACCGGATCCGAACATAATTACCGTTCCTGGGCGGCGCATGACCGCATGTGCGGACCAGCGCCATATTCCCGCGGTTTTCATGGGGTAACGCGGCGCGCGCAAACGTTCGGACAGCCTATACAAGATGACCGGGAGCAAGGTTAAAGTCAGAAGGACCGATAACAAGAGTACTACCATAGCACCCCAAGCGACCGATGCGAATATGGGCATGGGAATAAAAGCGATTCCTGCCAGTCCCAAAGCCACGCAGGCTGCAGACAGCACAACGGCCCTGCCCGCGGTCTCCATCGTGATGCGTAAAGCATCACCCGCAGAGCGCCGGTGTAACTCCTCCCGAAACCGGCTGACCATCATAAGCGCAAAATCTATGCTTAACGCCAATCCCACCATCGGGATCACATTCAAAACAAAAGAGGAAAGCTCCGCATGCTTACCAAGCTCGGCCATAAAGCCCATTGCGCCTGCGACAGAGATTACTCCCATCCATACGGGCAATAAAGCGGCCCAAACGCTTCCGAATGCCAGCCACATGATGATAAAGGCAATGGGGATTCCTAAGCTTTCGGCTTTACCTAAATCGGTTCGACTGGCCGCGTTGACATCCGTTTGAACAACCTTGCTCCCTGTCAGCCTGACGCCGATTCCTTCCTGTGGCGGAAAAACCTGACGAAGCTCCTTTAGCGCCCCTTCCATTTCACCGGAGGGTTGGCTGAATTCAATCAGTGCGTAAGCGAAATTCGCTTTACGCATCTCGGGTCTGTTGACAGGTGAAATGATCTTCTTTACACCCTGAATGCTCGCGGCAACGTGCAATCTTTGCTCCAAGTAGGATTGAAATTCATCCGAAGACACCTTCTTTTGAACGTCAAAAAGAACGATAACCGGATCTTCAGGAATTCCGAAGTCCTCCGACAATACATGTTGAACATCGTTATAGGATCCCTGTGTTCGTAATCCGTGATCATGCAGAACAGCGGGTAAGTCAGACGCATGCGCAGCGAACCAGCTTAAACAAACGAGCCAAGTGATCAGAATGCCGCGAGGATACCGGATTGCCTTGTCTGCAAGCCATAAATACAGCATGAGGATGATTCGCCCCTTCCGGTTTTCGCACCCGTTTCTCTCCTTAGCCTCGGAGTCTGGTCGCCCTGAATATTTGGTTGGACATGAACGGAGCAACCTTGCCTAAGCCAAAAAGAATCGTCCCCATCCCTGTTGAAGAAAGTGCCCCCTGGAGCCACTTTCCCATTCGAACCGGAGACGTAAATTCACGAGTAAGCTCGCGGGTGTACGCGATTTGCCAGCCATCCATCGTCAGATCCCCATATAAGTACCGATGCGCCAGCGGCAAACCTAATTGTGCGGAACGCAGCGCCATCGCCATTCCGTCACCGCATAACGGAGGAATCATCACAGCGGCATCGCCTATAAGCGGAAAGCGGCTCCATGCCTTAAGCTGACGGTCCAGTCTTACCGGTGATGTAGCGGAAAGGCTGCCGACAATCGGTGAACCAACCGCTAATCGTTTGCGTAAGGCAGGGTTCTGGGTGGATGCCGATTCGATTGCGGCGGCAACGCTTTTACCCGCTTCCTGAAATGCTCGCTCCGTCATCAGCGCGGTTACATTCGTGCGTCCCTCTTCAATAGGACATAGACCGATGTAACCGCCGCGAAAAAAGTAAAGTTCCACCGCGCCTCCGGCCGGAACTTCTTCGTAATGCGCTTTAATACCCACATAGGTTACCGCTCTGGTTCTTGATGCAGAAGAGGGCACAGCAGGATCGTTTACGGCTAAATCCGCCCGAGGATGCCGTCCCCACGCCGCAATTACAGATTTGGCCGTTATCGAAGAATGGGGTTCCTGCCCTCCTTTGGTGTACGCTTGAACCAGATAAGTCCCGTTTTCATTGCACTTCACCGCGGAAACCGACGTACCGCCTAACCACAGCGCGCCAAGTTCCTCCGCTCTTTGTTGCATGATGAAATCCAGCTGATACCTGCTGATCCCCATTGCCTTCTCCCGCATGGGAATGGTCAGTGTCGCGCCGTTGGCCAGTGTCAGAATCGCCTTGTCTATTTCAGCGGGACCTATCGCATCAACGGCTTCTTGAAGTCCAAGGACATGCAACATAGCTATGGATTCCGGGGAAAGGAACTCCCCGCATACCTTATGCTTCGGTAAATTGTTCTGATCCATAAGGACGGTGTTCCATCCGGCTTTAGCCAACCCAATCGCCATGGAGCTGCCGGCCAAGCCACCGCCAATGATGACAGCGTCTGCTTTATCGGGTGGGAACATGAACTGATTCTCCTTCAGCAGAGACCGATTGACAGATCACTGCGTACCGAAATAAGGGCCTCCACTTATAAGTAAGCAGGACCTCATCATGGCAAGAATCAGCCAGACGATTCCAATCGGCCGCCCGGAATCCCTTGGCCACGGATAACGGACCATCATGCTGAATATAACGGTTCCGCGAAACCAGACGGGTCATGAGCCATACCGCCGACCAGGAAATCCAGTGCCGGTGAATATCGTTGATTACTACCCCGATCCGGGAGGCCCGGTGCATACAACGTAAAGCCTGTGTCAGCGTATCCCCCGTGAAATGATGAAGAAATTGAGTTGCGGTAACAATGTCTGCCGTATCTTTACCGCTTATTCGGAACAGATCCCCCTGTACAACCTGAATTCGCGGTTCATTCGAGTAATAACGGACTGCTTCCGCACAAGCTTCCTCGGTAATGTCCATTAACGTAATCTGTACTTGAACTCCTTTGGTGTCTGCCCATGTAAGCAATCGCCTGTTTACGTCACCCGATCCCGCACCAATATCCAACACGGTCAGCTCCGTCGGTTTACCGGAAGCCTCCCATAAACGTTCGATACCATAAATGGTAGGACCTGCTGCGGCAAAGATCCGGTTAAGCCGTCTCAAATGACGCAGCGCCTCTGTTAACTCCGGCCCCCCTTGATCCAGTTGATCCATATATTCCTCAAGGGTGGATCTTTTCTTCAACAAGCTAAACATGGTAGCATGCATCCTCAGGCTGAGAATGGCTGCTCATTATTCCAGGAACGTAATGAAACTTGAGCAATTCAGCTGTTAGGCCTGGACCGAATGCGGCCGCTACCCCGCTTGAACGCCGGGCGCTGGATGCGTTCAGCTCCCTTCTCATATCCTGAAGAACATAAATAATGGTTGCGGAGGACAGATTCCCCACTTTTCGTAACACCTCTCTGCTAACCCGCGTTTGCTCCGAAGTCAATCCCATACCTTTCTCAACAGCATCAATGATGCCTCTTCCGCCGGGATGAATAGCCCACAACTCAGGCCATTCCTCCTCTTTCAACAGAACTTTGATTTCGAGGGGCAGATAGGCACCGATCCATTCCGGGATGCGCGGGGAAAGATACAATGAAAAGCCATAATTACCAATCTCCCAAGTCATCTCATCCGAAGAATCCGGCAGTAAGACGGAACGGTGCTCCCCCAACTCAAATACTCCGTCCCGCCCCCGCCTGCTCTCTGCTCCGCCAACAACACAGGCTGAAGCACCGTCACCGAAAAAGGCGGCCGCATATAAGTCCTCTTTGGAGGAGCTGGGTTGTATATGCAACGTACATAGTTCAACGCACACAATCAGAACATGGGCTCTCGGCTGGCGATCTGCTATTTGTCGGGCCAAACAGACGGCCTTTAATCCTGCTGCGCATCCCAAATACTGCAGAGGGATCCTTTCCACATCGTTGGAAAGACCCAGCCCTCGAATCAGCGCCGCGTCCAATCCAGGCAAAAAAAGACCTGTGCAGGTAACCGTAATCAGGTGTGTTATATCATCAGCATCCAGCGCACTATCAATCAAAGCTCTTACGGCGGCCATGTAACCAAGTTCAACGGAAGCCTGCTTATAGAGTCCCATTCGTTCCGCTGTAGTAGGGATCTTGTCTTCCGGTGTTCCCGGCAAGTACATACTTCGGGGAGCGGGTTCAAGCAGGTTCGGTTCGCACGTATAACGGGTATCCACCCCGCATTGATTGAATATTCTTCGCGCCCACCGCGAAGCGTCTCTGTCTTCGGACAAAGCGTCCGCCAGACGAGTGGCAGCCTCAGCTTGATTAACCTTATGGGGAGGCAGCGCCGTACCCAACCCGAGAATTGCCGGAGCAAGTGAAATAGTTCTCATCGTTCATCCATCCCCTCAGTTTGTCCATCCCTTGGAGGACAAGAAGTGTCTACCCTCATTGTATTAGCGAGGAAAGCCCTGTAGTACACCGAATATGCTTATCCTAAGTGTCGTCCAAAAAAAAAGAGGCAACCCCTATTCTTGGGCTGCCTCACGCAATTGTTTAATTTTCACTTTCATGCTTTGGAAATTTTCCAGTTGATTCGTACGCTCCAGCGGTGTTGCTCCGTTCAACGGCTCGGGTCTTGCGAAGTAATAGCCTTGTCCCATCTGAACTTCATGTTGGAACAGTACTTCCGCTTCTTCTTCCCGTTCAATGCCCTCCGCTACAACTTCACATCGAATATCCTGGGCGAACGCCATTAGAGCTTTCAGCATGGATCGTTTCACCGATATTTGATCTATGTTCTGGATAAGGGACTTGTCAATCTTGATAATATCCGGAATAAGCTCGGAGATTGTTAACAAACTGGAATAGCCGGCGCCTGCATCATCCACCGCAAACCGGAAGCCGTGTGAACGGTATTTACTTATCGTTAATCCCATTTCGTGGTAATCCCTAATGGCATGGCGCTCTGTAATTTCAAAAATAAGCTGTGTCGAGGCCACATCCGGGAACTCCTTCAGTTCATTAAGGAGGAACTCAAGAAAGATGGGTTGTGCCAACGATACGGAAGTAACGTTAATAAACACCTGTTCCTGAATGCGGCGTGTTGCAATTTCCAACAAGGCTTTGCGGATGACGAGACATTCCATCCGGATTAACAAATCGGATTGGAACGCGAAATCAAACAGTTCCGTGGGTCCATAGAAAGGGGTATTACGCGGTCCCCGGGTGAGAATCTCCCAGCCAAACACATCACCGTTCCGCAAATTCATGATGGGCTGAGCCAACACCGTAATATTCTCTTCATTTAATATAGATATAATATCTTCTTTATATGGATGAACGGCGGTAGTCATTCTGCCGTTAAATTGTGTTCTTGCATAGAAATAAGCGTTCTGTACGGCGAAGTGGGTGTTTTCCACACTTCTTTCTAATACCGTATGGCTATGTATAAATGTCAGTGAGCCGCTTGTGGTAGGTTGCAACCGAAGTTCTTCAATGACCGTAAGCAGCCTCCGACAGACGTCATCACCCAGATTATTCAAATAGGCAAAGGCGTTCTGGCTTGTCTCCTTCAGGAAAATGCCAAAATCCTCAGATCCAAACTGCTTCATACCGTAAAGCATATCTTCTTGCACCGTTTCTGTAATAATATCCTCTATAGCTTCCTTAATCTGGATGTTCAGCTGCTCCATGACGTGGACTTCATATGTATAAGCAAGCAGACTGAAATTTTCTATGCGAATCAGTAACAAGGCACATTCCGTTTCACGATGCCGCAATTCATGTATTCGGTCGATAACCGGATCAATGAGAGCTGTTTCCAGAGGAAACCCTGCGGTACTGTATGAAGGAACAGAATCCGCTTTACCAAACTTGGCTTTCCATCTGTTCACCGATGCGGTAAATCCCATAAACGGTCCCCCTGTTAGTCGTTAAGAATGTGGCTAGAGCTTGTCATCTCCGAATATTTTATCATACATAATCCTCAAAAAATAGCCGTATACCGTCAAGAAACAGTAAATTAGCATAAAATAAGACGTAAGTCGCAGACTGGAAGCGACAAACGTCTTATTTTGCCATTATATGTCCTTTTATGGGCATTTGAAGCATTTTTAGCCAAATTACTCCTGTGCAAGAGCCCGTGATAAATCATCGATTAAATCCTCAATATCCTCCAAGCCTACGGAATACCGCAGAAGACCGTCTGTTATCCCGCGCTGGTGACGCACTTCCTTCGGCATTGCCGCATGCGACATCATGGCCGGATAGGACAGAATGCTCTCAACAGCTCCTAAGGATACAGCTACCAATGGCAACTCGATCTTATCCAACACTTGCTTGGCGCGCTCGCCCGACCCGACATCAAACGACACAACGGCCCCGTAGCCCAGCGATTGGCGCTCATGAATCTCGCGTCCCGGATGGTCGTGCAGCCCCGGATAATAGACCTTGGTGACCGAAGGGTGCTCGGATAGCCACTGAGCCAGTCTCCCAGCGCCGGTTTCCGAATATTCCATTCGGGCTTTAAGCGTCTTCATGCCGCGAATTAACAACCAGCAATCTTGTACGCCTAGTACGGTGCCCATCCCATTTTGCAAAATTTTCAGTCTGCGTCCCAGATTGTCGTCCGCAACCACCGCCAGCCCCGCAAGCACATCGCTGTGCCCCCCGAGGAACTTGGTGGCGCTGTGCAGAACGATGTCGATTCCGTGCTCGATTGGACGTTGATGATATGGGGTCATGAATGTGTTATCCAGCATCGTAAGTAAATCATGAGATTTAGCCCATTCCGCAATCAAACCGATATCCGTAACTTTCAACGTTGGATTCGAAGGTGTCTCGATGTAGACCGCCTTAGTATTTGGTTGAAGAGCGGCCTTCACTTGGTTGAAATCGGTCATATCCACGAACGTGGTCTCAATGTTCATCCGGGACAGGATGCTGGTTAACAACCGATAGGTTCCGCCGTAAACATCTTCTGTCACGATCACATGGTCGCCCGCCGAAAGCAGCATGAAGGTAGTGGAAATCGCCGCCATCCCTGAAGCAAAAGCGAACCCGCGAACGCCGCCTTCCAGCTTGGCGATATAATCCTCCAAAGCCTGACGGGTCGGGTTACCTGAACGGGAGTAGTCGAATTCCGGCGGATTTGCCAATGATTCGTGATGAAAAGTGGAAGCCTGATAAATAGGTACGGAGGAAGCTCCGGTATGTTTATCAATCTCAGATCCGAAATGGATCAGATCCGTAGCAAATTTACGGCTGCGCGCCTTGGAATTATCCTTACTCATATGCGGCTACGCCTCCCTCAATTTCAAGTTTGGAAGAGGCAAGAGCCTGACCGAGATCGGCGATAATATCATCCGCGTGCTCTATGCCCACCGAAAAGCGAAGAAGCCTGTCATCAACGCCTACCTGACGGCGAATTTCCTCGGGAATGGCCGCATGGGTTTGTACCGCGGGATAAGTCATCAGGGATTCGACCCCGCCAAGACTTTCCGCGAAAGCGATCAGCCGGATATGACGCAAGATCGGTTCAACATAACGCGCATCCTTCACTTTAAAAGAAAGAATGCCTGTGTTTCCGGACGACTGCTTTCTTTGGATATCGTAATTCGGGTGATCCGGCAGCGCAGGATAGTATACATCGGAAATGGCTTCATGCGTAAGGAGATATTCCGCTACCTTCGTCGCGTTATATTCATGCCTTTCCATCCGGAGCGCCAGCGTCTTCATTCCTCTCATCAACAACCAGCTGTCTTGCGGTCCAAGTACGGCGCCAATGGAGTTATGCAACAGCGCCATCCGCTCGGACAAAGCTTCTCCTTTGGTCACAATTAGCCCAGCCAGAACGTCATTATGCCCGCCTAGATACTTGGTTGCGCTGTGAATGACAATATCCGCGCCTAACTCAATCGGTCTTTGCAAGAAAGGAGTCAGAAGCGTATTATCCACAATGGTCAAAATGCCGTGCTTCTTCGCCCAAGTCGCGACCTCGGCGATATCCGTAATCATCATAAGGGGATTCGTAGGCGTTTCGATCAGAACGGCTTTGGTGTTTGCCGTACGGCTGGACTCCAGCGCATCAAGGTTATTCGTGTCCACATAAGTGGCCGTAACGCCGAAGCGCAGCATAATATCCTCAAGCAAACGATAAGTGCCTCCGTACAGGTCTAATGAAACTATTAAATGATCCCCTTGGCTGAAATAAGCAAAAATCGTCTGTAACGCCGCCATTCCCGAAGAAGTCGCAAATCCCGCATCCCCCGACTCCAGTTCCGCGATGGCATCTTCCAGAATCGTACGGGTGGGACTCTTGGTCCGGGCATAATCAAATCCCGTACTCTCTCCTAATTTGGGATGACGGAAGGCTGTAGATTGGTAGATTGGGAAGCTGATCGCTCCCGTTACTGGCTCCGATATAGATCCGATTTGGGCCAAACGGCTTTCGATTTGTCTGGAAGTCATGATTGGGTCCTCCTTAGAATTCGTATGGATTAAATGCCTTCGCCTAATTCAAACGGGGTTTCCTGGTACACATAATAGTTGAGCCAATTGGAAAATAACAGATTCGCATGCGCTCTCCATCGTGTAATGGGTTGCCTTGACGGATCGTCATTGGGGTAATAATTTTTGGGGATGGCGATATCCATGCCCTTGGAAACATCGCGGTCATATTCCCATTTCAATGTGCATGGATCATACTCCGAATGTCCCGTAACGAAAATATGCTTGCCGTCCTTCGTGGCAACAAGATATACCCCCGCCTCCTCGGATTCAGAAAGAATTTCCAGCTCATCCACCTTCTCGATATCCTCCCTGCAAATGTCCGTATGGCGGGATTGCGGAACGTAAAACTCTTCATCGAATCCGCGCAACAGCTTAACATTCTGCTTTGATACCTGATGAGGGAACACGCCGAATACTTTATTGTCCAAAGTATACTTGGGGATGCCGAAATGATGGTACAGACCCGCTTGAGAGGCCCAACACACATGCATGGTCGACGTAACGTTGCGCTTGCTCCACTCGAAGATCTGGGTCAGTTCATCCCAGTAGTTCACATCTTCGAAGTCCATCAACTCCACAGGCGCGCCCGTGATAATCATACCGTCGAAGCGATCTTTCTTGATATCATCAAACGTCTTGTAGAATTGCTCCAAATGCAAGGCGGATGTATTTTTGGAGGTATGCGTCTTCGGTTTAAGCAACACACATTCGACCTGCAGCGGGGTATTCCCGATTAAACGCATAAACTGCGTTTCTGTCGTTTCCTTTGTGGGCATCAGATTCAGGATCACTATTTTTAACGGACGAATATCCTGTTGAAAAGCGAATGATTCATCCATCACGAAAATATTTTCTTGACTTAACACTTCTTTAGCGGGTAAAGTATCCGGTATTTTGATCGGCATTAGTGGTAGCACTCCTCATCTGTGTATTTCATGTTTCGCCAAAAAACAACAAAAACCCTTCTCTACATAGAGAAAGGTTCACGAACGCAAAAAAAGGTTCACCTCTCTCATCTCTCAGAAATTTACGTTTCCGCAAGAATTAGCACCGTGCGCTCCGGATCTTGGATCCAAACGTCGGTTGCCGGGTATCATCGGGCCAGTCCCTCCACCTACTCTTGATAAGAGTTAAACGATATGAAATTATAACGCATCTGTCAGAAAATCCTTCTTTAAATGTATACGATAATGAATTTATCGTCAAGCTGATAATTAGACAAGATGAAATCATCTATAGACATTCTATCCACTTTTGCAAAGCCCTTGAAAACGTCACAAGGTCAGGCTTTTCGCCATACTTTAGGGTATATAAGAAGATCGCATTCTCTTCTTGAATCCTCTATGCTTGGAGTATATACTAGACAAGTACTTGAAACCAAAGCAGATGACAAGGGGTGAAAGTTCGTATGGACGGAGACCGACCGAGACCAAGTGTATTCACTGGGCAACAGAAGCATCAAGGAATGATAACTTATTCGTCGGCGATCCCGCGCGAACCGGCTGCTTACTTGACCATCAAGAGCTGCTTGATTTCGTAATGCCTTCGGCTGTTCCGTCCTTGGTGCTTTGAATGCCCTTCGGTTAGGGGTGCTTAAAGAGAGCAAAGGAGTGATGAACATGAAGGTACGTTTGGTTAATAACGGAGTGTTTACTCTGTTGGAAGAATTTACGATGCCGCTTACGCCGCCGGAAAGCGGATTTTATTGGATTGACGCGGATACGGAAGACCTGGAAGAGCTGCAGCCCTTGTTCGGCCTGCATGAGTTAGCCGTTGAGGACTGTTTAACGGAAGAAGAACAACGTCCGAAGATCGAGCTTTACGATCATCAATATTTTATTGTAATTAACAGCATTCGTTATGATGATGAAGAGATTTTCTTGAGAGCCTTGAACATTTTTTTAGGCAGAAATTATATTATTACAGTTACTAAACAGAAAATTAACGAAATCCGGGCGATTAAACCTGTTCTCTGGGAAGAGGAAGTGAACGCGCCGGACCGGTTCTTATATCATCTGGTGGATTTGGTTGTAGATAATTACTTCACGGTTGCCGATCGGATTGAAGCCAAGATCGAGAAGCTGGAAGAAGAAATTCTTCTGCACACGAAGAAATCTCACCTGAACGAAATTATTTCGCTCCGAAGCGAAATTCTGTGGTTGAAGAAAGCGCTGGGACCGCAGAAGGACTTGATCTTTACGTTGAATAAGAAGGAATTGCGGCTTATTAACGACCAGCTCCAGAAATATTTCAGCGACATCTATGAGAATACGATCAAAATTTCCGAGACGTTCGAAACCTTCCGCGACCTCATGGGGAACTTGCGGGAAGCCTATCAGATGTCTCTGGAGAATCGAACGAATGAAGTCATGCGTGTGTTCACCGCAATCACAACGATTTTCATGCCGCTCACGTTTGTGACCGGATTTTACGGAATGAATTTCGATTACATTCCTTTATTACATTCCCCCATGGGGGCCGCTTTGGTTTCAATGGGCATGGCGTTGCTTGGCGGAGGCATGTTCTATTACTTCCGCAAACGGGGTTGGCTGTAAGAAGAAACACGCTGTAGCATAAGCTGCAGCGTGTTTTTTATAGGGGCATAGGATAAATCGAGGTATTATAAAGCGGAGAACTCCGTAACGCTTTCGAAGAGTTTGCTTTGCAAACTAAGTAACGCTTTCGAAGAGAGTTTGCTTCGCAAACTAAGTAACGCTTTCGAAGAGAGTTTGCTTCGCAAACTAAGTAACGCTTTCGAAGAGAGTTTGCTTTGCAAACTTTAAGCCGCCGCAGTCTCCCTCCGAATCCGGATTCGCAACAGCCGCAGCCATTCATAAATACGGTTCACATCCTTATCCTCCAGCTCTTGCGGTGTATAGATATGCTGGAGAACGGGCTTCAGATATCGGTGGCCTTCCTGAGCAAAGGCAAGAACAGCTTGCGTTAACTCTTGTTCAGGAACCGCAGCAAGTTCGTTATTCACAAGTCCATCCACGGGAATGCCTTCTTTGTCCAGCTCTTCAATCAGAGCAATCAGCTCTCGCCGGGGGACGGACAGTTGATCTTCCAACGCATCCAGCGTTTCGCCGCGTTGTATACCTTCCAACAGTTTGCGCTTTTCCACCTTCTTATCGAAGTCATTCTTCAGCTTCAGCTCATGCTGTTTATGAAACCATCCGTTAAACGCTTCGGAATCCACGCCCTCTTCCACCCAGTTCAGCGGGAAATCCCCGTTGCGTTCGTGTTTAACGGTAATCGCAACGATGCCTTCGGCATAAGCTCCCGTCTTCGCGGCTCCGAAACCCGGCAACTGTTGCAACTCCTCCTTGTACCAAGGTACAAAGGCGGCAAGCAGTTTAAGCGCCCGATTCGAAGCGATTAAGTAGGGGGCTTTCCCTTCCTTGCCCGCTTGAACCCTTCTCCATTCGCGCAACTCGTCGTACAGAGCTTCATTCGAATGCTGCTCACTGTAGTAGTACAGAATCTGTGCCATCCGGCTCTTGCCCTGACCGTTCACCGAGGGTACTCCTTGCATCCCACCGTCGATCACAGGGATAAATCCTAAACTCATCTTCTCCGCCAACCGATAACGGAACGCGCTAATCATCTCATCCCAATGCGCTCCTTCATACCACACGTCCTGCTGCAGCGTTCCTGTTGCATCCGGTTCATTCCAATAAATGTTCCAGATCCCCTGATTCTCACAAATCGATACCTGAGCCGTAATCGTGCTGTCCATCCCTGTCTTACGTTCCAAGCTGTTCAAAAAGACCAAATGCATAAGCCACACCTCCGCAATATTGTTGAATAAACACAAAAAAGCACCCCTCCTACGATATCGTAGAAAGAGGTGCTTCCTCTGTGGTTGATTCAATTAATGTTAAATTACCATATATTTGAACAGTTTGCAACAGGTTTCTCCAAAATATTTGAGAAGACTTACACGTAGTTCCTCAATCCTGTATAATGGTTTTCTGGATGCCTACTACGAACGGAGGATGAACAACGGATGTCAGCGGAAGCTTTTGACTTTTTGTCAGATACAACGGAAAGCACGTCTACACGCTTCGTATGCTTTATCGGAGAGGCTAGCCTGCAAAGGTTTGATCTCGCGATTACTTCAACGAACCGATTCTATGGAAAGAAGCTTGTGACGGATCTGCAGTCGGGACGCACAGCTATATTGGGACCTGATGATCTTGATGAAGAAGGGTACCTGGAATTTTTCTTTAAAATCCCGGAGGATGCCGCCGAAGAGTTACGCTCCTTCTTATATTTGGTCGTGGGTGCCGTAAACTTCACAGATTGATTTCATTCCGCAACTCATAATTCATCTCTTGCAGGGCACAATGGGAACACATCCGAAGTGAAGGAGGTGTTCTTTTTTTATGACTGAAATCATGAACGAAGACCGCGAGGAATATACCGATTTATCCACTGTGGAATCTCAACGCAACGACTTGGTGGCTGAAGAGTTTCCGGAAGGCCCCTATGGTTCGTCTATCCTATCGGATAAGCTGGGCAAGAGCGCACCCTACCGTAAAGATCAGCGGCCGCCGAATCGGTTTACGTACGAAAACCGCGAGTTGCATGAGGGAATCTCGCGTGACTATCCCGGCAGTCATCCGACACATGATGAGAGCCGTAACGAAGATCCGGTTGAACGCGGTTAACTCCTTGGCAGACAAAATCCCCGGCCCAACAGGCCGGGGATAATCTTTGTTTATTTAGATTTTCATAACGCCGCCCGTGCTGGCGGAAGTAACAAGCTTGGAATAACGGGCAAGATAACCCGTCTTAATCTTCGGTTCAAACCCTTTCCAGTTCGCTTGACGGCGCTCCATCTCTTCATAGCTGACTTGAAGCTCGATCGTGCGGTTGACCAGATCAAGCTCAATAATATCGCCGTCCTCCACGAACGCGATCGGACCGCCTTCCGCCGCTTCCGGCGAAATGTGCCCGATGGAGATGCCGCGGGATGCCCCGGAGAAACGCCCGTCGGTAATCAAGCCGACTTTAGCGCCTAGGCCCATGCCGACGATCTGCGATGTCGGCGCCAGCATCTCAGGCATACCCGGTCCGCCCTTCGGCCCTTCGTAACGGATGACCACCACGTGGCCTTCCTTGACCTTGCCGTTCGCGATCCCGGACAACGCGTCGTCTTGCGAGTCGAAGCAGATGGCCGGTCCGACATGTCGTCCGCCCACTTCCTTATCGACCGCGCCGACTTTAATGATTGAACCGTTCGGCGCCAGGTTGCCGAACAGAACGGCGAGCCCGCCCTCGGGGCTGTGCGGATTGTCAATCGGACGAATCACGTCCGTATTCTGAATCTCGCAGCCCTCCACGTTCTCGCGAAGCGTCTTGCCGGTGACCGTGATGCGGTCCCCGTCCATGGCCCCCGGCTTCTTCAGAATTTCATTGATGATGGCGCTCACGCCGCCGGCGTGGTGGACATCCTCAATGTGATAATCCGAAGCCGGAGCAATCTTGGCCAAATGCGGAACTCGTTTGGCCACTTCATTGATCCGCTCAATCGGGTACTCGAAGCCCGCTTCATGCGCCAAAGCCAGTGTATGAAGCACGGTGTTCGTCGAACCGCCCATCGCCATATCAAGCGCGAATGCGTTGTCGATCGTTTCAATGGTGACGATATCTCTAGGTTTCAGATCCAGTTTAATGATTTCCATGAGCTGCTTGGCCGAACGGCGAACAAATTCCTTGCGTTCTTCCCAAACAGCCAAGATTGTGCCGTTCCCCGGAAGCGCCAAACCTAAACCTTCCGCCAGACAGTTCATGGAGTTGGCCGTGAACATACCTGAACAGGATCCGCAAGTCGGACAGCCGTACTGCTCTAACTCTTCCAGGTCCGCTTCGTTAATCTTACCTGCCTGGTATGCGCCGACCCCTTCGAATACGGAAGACAAGGAAATCGACTTTCCGTTCTTGTCTTTACCGGCTTTCATCGGTCCGCCGCTGACGAACACGGTCGGGATGTTGACGCGAAGCGCGCCCATCATCATGCCCGGTGTAATCTTGTCACAGTTTGGAATACAAACCATGCCGTCAAACCAGTGCGCGTTAACAACCGTCTCCAGGGAATCGGCAATAATCTCGCGGCTCGGAAGGGAATAACGCATGCCGATATGCCCCATGGCAATGCCGTCATCGACTCCGATCGTGTTGAATTCGAACGGAACGCCGCCCGCTTCGCGAATCGCCTCTTTTACAATTTTGCCAAACTCCTGAAGATGTACATGTCCCGGAACAATATCAATATAAGAGTTGCAAACCGCAATAAACGGTTTCCCGAAATCTTCTTCCTTCACGCCTGCGGCACGCAGCAAGCTGCGGTGAGGCGCGCGGTCGAAGCCTTTTTTGATCATATCACTACGCATTTTGTGGGGTTTAGCCATGTGAAAGGTCCTCCTAGGATCGATTAGAGTTGATAGTTTACAAATGATGTCATAGACAGACAAAATAATAGTTTTATTTTAACACTTTAAAGGACTGTTGCCCATGCCAAATCGTCTGAAATTAACAACAATTTTGAATCGACGCGCAAAAGGATATCTATAGGCCTGTACCTTCTACTTAAGTTAACTCTTGGTCAAGCGTATTTTATCCCGGTAATCCTGAGGTGTCATATCATAATGTTTCTTGAACACCCGCGTAAAGTAATTCGCGTTTACATAGCCTACGTCACACCCGACCTCATAACTCCGCTTGTCCGTTTCCGTAAGCAAATACGCGGCATGTTCCATGCGTAAGCGCAAGAGAAAGTCGCTGATACCTTCCCCCGTCTCTTGCTTGTAAACTTTAGACAAATGAGTCGGGTGCATAAAAACATGATCCGCGATGCTGTGCAAAGTGATGTCATTGGCCATATTCTTTACCATATAATCTTGCATTTTCTGAATGAGGTCCTGGCGTCCCGTTCTTGTGTCGTCACCGAACTCCTGTCGCAACCGCTCCACGACCTGACCGGTCCAATCCTTGAGATCTGATAATCCCCGCAAAGGAACGCCGTCCAGCATCCGGTGATACAAAGGTCCAAGCGTCTCCGTCACGGATTTGCCCTGTTTGTGAAGGCTGGAACATACGGCGGCGGCAAATTGAAAATATATTTCGGATACTTGCTCTCCGGACTCCGCGCTCCCCGATTCCTGCAGCTCGGTATACACTTCCTTCAGCTTGTGGGTAACGCCTTCCCAGCGGCCGACTTCAAACAAATGATTTAAGAGCGGCGGCTCGTGAAGTTTGCTTAAAGAAACAGTCGCCCCTGCGAAAGGTTCACTGGCCTGGACAAGGAAGCGTTCGGAATCTCCGCTTTGTTTACGCAATGAGGATAAGGCTTGCTCATACTGACCGCGTATACCGGAGGGAAACGGACCCGGCTCGCCCAGAAACAGCGTGACATTCATTCGCAGGTATTGTTTGACATTATGATAGTATTGTGTGGCAAAACGCTCAATCCCGGTTCCTTGATCCGTCGACTCGTTCTGTCCTATAGGTTTAATTAAAAGTATGAGATGTTGATGATGATCTTTGCAGCTCCATAGTTCATAGAGATCTTTACAACCTTCTTCGGCTATGTTTAACAACGCGTACTCCAATAAGGCTTTGCTGTTCGTTCCCTCTGTACCCGGGGAGTATTCCGGTCTGAGCAATATTAGTTGACACGTCTCGCCTAGACGAAAAGAAAGATTAAACCAATCCAGTTTCTCTTCCAAATCCTGCACCGGAAATTTCATGCCGTTCATAATATCGTTGAGTAGATTCGCCTTCAATTCAGGCAAATGTCCTCGCAAGGTTTGCATCGCTTTATGAAACGAAGACACCTCTTCCCATTCTTGGCGAAGCTGCTCTAACACCCCCCTGACGGTTTTTTCCAACAGGTCTTTGCGGACAGGCTTTAGCATATAATCAACGGCTTGTTCACGAATCGCTTCCTGGGCGTAATCAAAATCAGAATAACCTGTAAGCAATATCACTTTCGTTTTCTTCCACTTCCGGCGGATGATTCTAAGCAACGTTAGTCCGTCTATATCCGGCATACGAATATCAGTAATGACAATATCAATCGTATGTTCCTGCATAAGCTCCAGCGCTCGTTCCGCGGAATAAGCTTTAAATACGGTGTCAATTCCCATAGACGGCCAATCCAGGGATTCAGCCAATCCGTTGGCGATGAGCACTTCATCGTCGACAATCAACAGTTGTGTCAATTTGCTTCAAGCTCCTTCCTGTTGTAAATTTCTATACCGGCCCGGAAACCGCCGCCAGGCAAGGCTTGAAACCGAAGGCCGGATTGTGGGCCGTATCCGATATGAAGACGTTGATGGACGTTGCGTAAACCGTAACTGTCCGCGGAGAGGAAGTCGTCCGTCTCCACTTGTTCCGTTAACTGGCGAACCGCTTGTTCCGTCATCCCGGGTCCGTTATCTTCTACCCATATTTCCCAGCCCTGCTCTGTGACGGCGCCTCTGATTCTAATCGTATCCGCTGAGAAATAGGGCTCAATTCCGTGAATAACAGCGTTTTCTACTAAAGGTTGTAGCAGTAATCTTGGAAAGCCAAGACCATACATCTCATCAGGGATTTCCATCGTATATGTCAGTCTGGGTATTCGAATCTGTTGAATTTCCAGATAACTTTCCACCAGTTTAAGCTCTTCCTCAAGCAACACATTCGGCTTGTCCACTCGTGTGGAATAACGGTAATAGTCACATAGATTATGGGACATCGCTGTAATCCCCTCATTGTAACCGAGATCCGACATGTGAACGATATGCGCAAAGCAATTATATAAGAAATGAGGATTAATCTGAGATTGTAACTGCTTTAAGGTCGCGTCCCGCACTCTGATTTTCTCTTCATATACATTCTCGATCAATTTCTGGATCTGTTCGGCCATCTGGTTAAAGCGGACAAACAACTGGTCGAATTCCGAAGTTGTAATCCCTGTAATACGCGCGCTGTAATTTCCCTGCTTGATACTTTGCACACCCGTATTTAATTTACGCAGCGGAACCTGAACATGACGGTACAATAAGAAAGCTGCAATACAAGCAGTAATCAGCAACATAATGCATGTGATATAGAAGATGTACGTATTCTTGAAAATGGGTGACAGAATGTTTTGCAGGGGAACATAATCAACGATATAACCGTTAAGCTGCGGCATGCTGACGTAAGTTAAGAGCACTTCTTCTCCACTCTGGAGTTTAAAGGTCGCCGAACCTCTTTCCCCCAGAGAAATATCTCCAAGCTGATTCGTGATCATCTCTAAATTAGCGGGTTTCGCGGTTCGATTACCTATAATTCGATCCGGCTCGGGCATCCAGAGGAAGGGGTTTCCGGAACTGCCGAGTTTATACGTATCGAGCATATCCTGAATGTTCATAGCCGAGAATTGGGATTCAATAACCATGTTAACTTTGTTGATATCTCCGGCGGCTTTTTTCGGTTCGGACATAAATTTGGTGAATTTCCAAGTACTTGGACTGTCGGGCTCGCCTGAGAATAACCATGTTTTCCGGTTCAATAAATTCAATCGCTTAGGATTGTAAATCTCATATGCATCGCTGGAAACCGCTTCTTTCCTCATAGGCGCATGAATGGCCGTTCGATTGTTCCACGGGCTCGTTAAACTTAAATGCAGTAGCCTTTTCTCCAGCGACTTACGGGTTACCGTGGCTTCAAACGGATCTTCATCAAACCGGATCACATACCTGAGAATATCCACATCGGAAACCAAAGTCAGCATATTGGTGTTCAACTGGTAGATTTGGGCATCCATTTGGCTTTGGAAGAAGGACAATTTATGAAGCGACGAAGATTTAATTTCACGCTCGATAACGGAAACGTTTTCTTTATTGGAGTAAGCAAATAACACAACAATAGGAATTAACATCCCGACCATCGTAAGCAATATTTTGCGAAAAATATCCATCTGTTTCATTAAGAATCCCCCAAAGTTATTGAGTCTGGTTTATGCGCCAAAAATACAACAATCGAAGAGACAGCACCTTCTCAGGAAGGTCCGCCTCTCCGATTCGAATTACTCTACCAGTTTAACTGTTAATCTCTTTATGCTCAATCCATTCCCATATATTCGTTACCTTGTCCGGGAACATCTCCCCCGCAGTGGATGTGTAGTACAACCGGCAGGAATGCGGCGGCAATGGTACGGCAAGTTCCTTCACGCTCTCTTCGCTGCGCTCATTATTGTTCCAGCACCACCAGGAAGCCTTATCGGAGCCCAGCAATTCCTTCAGGTCATACAGCTCGGTTACAGCCTCATCGCCTGCGTTGAAGAAGTACAGCATACCTCTTCCCGTCACTTGATCCTCATGCGTAAACACAATATGCTTTCTCGGACGGTCCAAATACGGCGTCGAAGGAGTCCGCTTGGACATCGGACGGACGAAAGCGAACAGATCCCGGCGTTCCTGCGCAATCCGATGGAGCGCGTCTGAACCTACAATCGCGCCTCCGGATACCGCCTGAAACAGTGCGAGTGCCTCAATCTCATTCGGTTTCAGATTCATGTAGTATTCACGAAGCATCATGACATCCGGGTCATTCTGCCATAAGACGTGGTTCATATGATTGGAAGCCGGCACTTCGCGGATCAGGTTGCCTGTTCCGACAGGGTTCCAAGTTGCTCCGACGTCGTAAGCGGTACGCATACCGTCCGCAAGTCCGACAAAAGGCATGAATGGCGCGATACAAGCAAGCCAATAGCTCTCTTCGCCGATTTCTTCCCGGATGATATGCAGCATGTCCGTGACGTATTCAATCGAAGTTTTACCCGGCGTATGCCGTTTCACCTTTGTGCTGTCCTCCACGCCCCAGAAGATGAAATCGGTCTTGTACATCTCGGCGCCCCAGGCCTTCATCGTGCGGAACACCGTGCGCACATAGTCCATCGCTTCCGGGTGACTCGTGTCGAGCACATAATACTCTTCGTCCGGCTTGCCCATCATCTTCCACTCGTCGTAATATCTCCAAGGCGTCAACAGCTTGCCGTCATTGAAGCGCAACAGCCAGTCCGGATGTTCCTTGAAGATTCGGCTGCGATTTCCCACCATGTACGGTCCTACCCAAATTGCGGGTTTAAACCCGTTCTCCTTGATGGTCCGGAAAGCGCCTTCCAGGCCCAGCGGCCATTCCGCATTCGGCTCGAGCCAATCGCCGGAAGATTCACAGTACCCCGCGTCAATCTGTATGAATTCAAGCGGAATTTCAAGCTCTTTAAACGCAGGCATGAACTCTTCCAGATGGGTTTGCGAAAAATTATGATATTCCGCATACCAAGAGCACCAATGGTACGCAGGCTCGCGATGCGTTCTCGCGCCCATCGTTTCAGCGATACGCGCTGTCGCTTCTTCCAATCCCGCTTCCAGCGTGGAGCTGAAAGTAAGGTAGAGGGTTGGCAATTCAATGCGGTCTTCTTGTTTATGTTCCACACGGAATCCCGCAGAGAGTAACAATCCTGCGTCTTCCCGGTTGGAGGCAACGATATCATATCGATTGAGATACGCATCATGACGATCCGAGGAGATCATCACATAGCCGTTTCCATACTGCGCGCCGAACATGCCGAAGCTGTGAAACGGCTCTTTCAATTCCTTAATCTGCTGCGGATTCAGGTAACCCGACGGTCCGCCGAAACCGAAGCCCAGACGGTACGCACCCGTAGTTTCCAACATGTCGATGTCGAATAGAGGGTGGAACCAATGACATTTCCCGCTTAAGCCTTCCAATGTGGTATTAAGCTTCCATCCGCCTTGACCGTCAGGCTCTGCCTTAAGCGTAACTTTGCCTTGTTCGAGTTGATATACAACCTGTCCGCCGCCGTCCGCCGCCGATTGTACTTCCAGGGACAGGGGATGCAGATGCTTTTCGTTCAAGCCCGGATAAGCGCTCCAAGTGATGTTTTCATGTGTAAGCTGCATTGTGCCGTTTGATGATATCGTTATATTCATAGGTATAACTCTCCTGTTTCTCTTATTCTTTAACAGATCCCAACGTCATGCCTTTAACAAAATATTTCTGCAAGAACGGATACGCGACCAGAACCGGCAGCGCCCCGAGGAAGATTTGTGTCGCCTTCAAGCCCCGCTCCGATAAATCTTTAATATCTTGCGGGTTCAGCTGAACGCGGGTGAAATCCATATTTTTGACCAGTGCCTGAATCATCGTAGCCAGCGGTTGTTTATCCGCCTCCATATAGATCATCCCGTCAAACCAAGAGTTCCAGTGACCTACAATCGTAAACAGAGAAAGCGTGGCAATCGAAGGCATGGATATCGGCAGGTAAATCTGGAACAGGGTACGGAAATGGGTCGCCCCGTCAATTTGCGCAGCTTCATCCAACTCCTTGGGAATGCCGCGGAAGAAATTCATCATTAACACGACATTAAAGACGGCAACCGCACCAGGCAAAATTAATGACCAGATCGTGTTCTTGATGCCCGTTTCCACGACTACGATATAAGTCGGAATCAGTCCGCCGTTAAACAGGATTGTGATGATGAAAAACCAGGCGTAGAATGTTCTGCCGCGGAAGTACAGATCATCTTTGGACATGGAGTAAGCCGCAGTAAAGCATAGCAACATAGAAATGAAAGTGCCGAGCACTGTCCGGATTATACTTACCGTAAAGGCATCCAGGAAATTGGGAGAGTTGAATGTCTTCGCATAGTTATCCAGATTGAACCCGATCGGCCAGAAGTTTACCAGATTGGCGGTTACCGGCGCGCTGTCGCTGATCGATACTGCCAGAACATGCACGATGGGCAAGATACACGCGATGCTGATTAAGGAAAGAAACAAGATGTTTAGAAAGTTAAACAGACGATATGAGGGTGATTTATAATACATGATGATCCTCCTTCCTTAGAAAATCCGATAGTTTGCGAATTTCACAGCCATGCGATAAGTGACGGCGATCAAGATGAACGAAATCACCGATTTAAACAATCCTACCGCCGTTGCGAGTGAGAATGAAGCTTGTGTTAATCCTAATTGATACACATAAGTGTCGATAATTTCGGCTTTATCCTTCACAATCGGATTCATCATATTGAACACCTGGTCAAAGCCCGCGTTCAGCACATTGCCGAGAGATAAAGTCGCTATAATAACACCGACCGGAATGATCGACGGTATAGTCACATTAATCGTTTGCTTCCACCGGTTCGCGCCGTCAATTTCAGCTGCTTCATACAAGGAGGGATTCACACCCGCCAATGCTGCTAAATAGATGATGGTGCCGAAACCGAACTCTTTCCACAGGTCGCTGACAACCAACGTTACCCGGAACCAATCTCCGTCTCCCAGAAAGAATACGGGTGTAAAGCCCAGGCCGGCAATAAATTGGTTAATCAGTCCCTTTTCAGAGAGCATATCTGTCAGAATTCCGCCCAGAATAACCCAGGAAAGGAAGTGGGGAAGGTAGACAAGGGTTTGGATTGTTCGCTTAAAGAAAGCGATTCGTACTTCATTTAGCAATAATGCGAACAGCAAGGGTACAATCCAGCCCATCACCATTTTAGATAAAGCGATGATTAACGTATTGGCGATAATCTGAACAACACGCTCATCCTGGAACATGAATATGAAATGCTTCATCCCTACCCAGTCGGAGCCTGTAATTCCTTTGTAAGGCTTATAATCCTGAAAGGCGATGACAATGCCCATCATCGGCACATAACTATAGATCAGAAGTAACAGTACGGACGGCAGTAGAAACACATGCAGCGGCCATGTCTTTCTGAGGTTCCATCTCTCTGAGAACGTTGTTTTCTTGCGGGTCATCTCCATCGTCTAACACCTCTTTCTCTCTATAAAGCCTCGACTGATTTATACATGTTGAATGCGGACCGCGAGCGGTCCGCATTCTTACGGCTGCTTACGTTGCAAGCCAGTTGTTATTTAACCTCTTCATACCATGCGTTAACTTCCTCAGTGATGGCATCTCCGCCCTTAGCTTTCCAATCCTTAACGAATTGATCGAAGGCCTCAGGTTTGGCTTTACCGTATACAATTTTGATGAATGTTTCGGTTTCAAGCGTATTCAGGAGGGTCCACTTCTCCGAATAGGTCTTGGTCGGCGCGCCGATATAGAGGTTGCGGTGCGCTTTATCCAGTTGCTTCAAGGCGGTCGCGTTGCCTTCCAGCGAGAGCGGTTGAGAAGAGAACGCTACTTTCTGCTCATAGACCGTATCTTTCTTGCCTGCAAGTACACGTTCATAAATGCTCGGTCCTTCTACCATACCCGGCGGTTTATTTCCAGGAGCGACCAGCAAGTAACGTAATTCCACATTGCCTTCCGGCACATCCCAGCTTGGTTTGCCGTCTTTCATAACATAGTCGTAGCCTTCGCCGAAGCCTGCTGCGAACGGATTCTTCTCGTCTTCAAGCAAGTAACCCAATCCCGCATCCCAGATTTGGAAAATCGCTTCCATATTATCGAAGCCTTTGCGGAACACATACATGTTATATGCCAACTTGGTGCCGGTACGCCCGACATTGCCGTCAATACCTGATGGAAGCTCGTAAGCTTTCACTTCAGATCCTTTCACGTTCTTCAACGTGTCGCTGATCGGCCATCCGCCCATCCAGCCCGGTCCGAACACGATACCCGCGTCGCCTGCCGTGAAGATGGAAGTGGCTTTCTGCTCATCATGCGTACCAAACTCTTTGGAGATATAACCTTTGTTAAACCAGTCATTCAATTTGACTAATGCATCCTTAGCTGTTGGCTGTACGGAACCGTATTGCAATTTGCCGTTAGCGTCCTTGTCCCAAATATAAGGCTGGGTACTGCCAAACAGGAATTGCACGTCGCCCATCCATCCGGACAACGGGGATTGCGTATTCTTACCTGTTACCGCTAGTGGCGTCTTGTCCGGATACTTCTTCTTGAATGCCGCCAGAACCGCTTCAAATTCCTCCAGGTTCGTCGGCGCTTTCATGTTAACCGCCTTCAGCCAATCTTCGCGAATCCACATAATCGGGTCACCGACAAAGCCGTCGGAGATTTGGGGAAGCGCCCATTTCTTGCCGTCTTTCGTTACCGCTTGCCATACATCTTTATTCTTCTCGTAAGCTTCCTTCGTTCTTGGGGAAGCGTATTTCTCGAATGCTTCATCAATCGACATGATGGAGCCGGACTCAATGAGTTCATTCAGCAAAACAGCGTCGCCGACCGCGAGCACATCCGGCAATTCCTCGCCGCTAGCGAGGGCCAGTCGAATTTTCTGGTTTAACGCGTCGTTCTGATCCGTCAGCAGCCATTTCCATTTCGTCTTGATGCCGTTCGTCTCTTCGAAGTAACGTGTAATCGGATTATTCTCTGGCGTATCTCCGCCCCGCAGCTTATCGCTGTCGCGAATGGCAATCGCGGATGTCACGGTTACCGGCGGATCGAATTTCTTGACGGCCCATTCGCCGGCAGGTTGTTCTGTACCTGTGTTACCGTTTGTGTTTGTATTGGTGCCTTCTGTTGCTTCGTTTCCGTTGTTGCCTGTGTTACCGTTGTTACCGGCACATGCGGCTAACAAACTCAAGATCATGGTGAACAATAAAACCAAAGCTATCTTTCTACTTGCTTGTTTCATGTACATCCCCCTCGTCTAAGATCATGAATGATAAGTTCTTGTTGTCGCTCCTTTATTATAGAGGGCGGCTTAGGTCGTACTCTATGCTAAACAATTGCGTCTATAGCACAATATTATGTGATGCTGCGGCACGATGTCGAACGCGCAAGCCTGATTACGCCAAGAAATAGCACTATATTAGGTTTATATAAATCTGTTAGTCTCTTATATTAATTGGACTGTGAAAGAACGTCCCTATTGTTATAATCAACAATCATATTAAATTATACAGGGAGTGGCGAATAATGGGCGCAAGCATGCCAGGATTAATAACGAACAACGAGGAGGTCAACAAAGCCTTCAGAATCGCGCTTGGCGACATGACGGGGAATATCGTCCCTTATGAGGAAGGGCTGCTTGAGCAAGCGGAAATGTGCTTGATGGCAGGATTGGACTATAATACCCCTTGGACAAGAGACACGGCGATCAACACGTGGAACGGAGCGGGACTTCTGGTCCCGGAAGTTACAAAGCATACGCTTCTTTCCTTATTAGAGCGCAAGGAAGGCGGACTTCTGGTTATCGGCGGACAATATTGGGATAAAATCAGTTGGGTTAACGGCGCATGGTTTCAATATCTATACACGGGAGACACCGCTTTCCTGCGCATAGCTTATGAAGCTTCTGTAAATACGATACAACAGCTTGAACACGAAGAATTTTCAGAGAATCTGGGATTATTCCGAGGCGCAGCATGCTATGGAGACGGCGTTGCGGCTTATCCCGATGTGTATGCCCGCACCGCGGACGGTTCCAGCTCGATCCTGAAATGGACGGAGCATAATGTGGAGCACGCAGCCGTTAAAGGACATGGGTTGCCAATGCACGCGCTGTCAACCAATGCCCTTTACTATAAGGCATATACCATTTTACAGCAGATGGAGAGAGCGCTTGAACCGGGGCACGAAGGCATGTCTTGGTACATCAAGGCGGATGCGCTTAAAACCGCAATCAATCAGCGTTTCTGGAATGATGTAAAGGGAAGCTATAACTACCTCGTTGATCCGTTTGGCGGGTCGGATGCTCAAGAAGGCATGGGTATTGCCTTCGCGGTTCTGTTCGGCATCGCGGATGAGTCGCAGATCGCATCGTTGGCCTCATCTATGTACACCGCGCCTGCCGGTTTGCCGTGTCTGTGGCCGAACTTTGAGCGTTATGAAAGTGCGGACGGGATGTCATTTGGCCGGCATAGCGGTACGGTGTGGCCACACATTCAAGCGTTCTGGGGAGAGGCGATGCTGCGCAACGGATACCGTGAGCAATTTGCACACGAGTTCGGAAGAATGACCCAATATGCGGTGCGGGACGGACACTTTGCGGAGATCTATCATCCGATTAACGGCTCATTGTACGGCGGTCTGCAGGAAGAAGAAGAATCATTGTACGGTATGCCGTACTTTACAGTATCCCCGGACGGCATGCATATCTGGAAGTCCTGCCACCGACAAACGTGGTGCGCTACTGGTTACATTCGTATGATCTTACAGGGGATGATCGGCATGGAATTCCGAAATGACGGCATCGCCTTTGCGCCTCATTTGCCTGCCAACATGAATACGCTGAAGTTAAGCAACCTTGCATACAGAGATGCCTTGCTGCATGTAAACCTGCAAGGGGAAGGCCGCCGAATTGTTTCATTTAAAGTAAACGGCGAGAAGCGGGAGCCTTTTATATCCGCTGAACATCAGGGGAATATAACGGTAGAAATCATATTATCCACATAAAAAAAGGAAGGCAGCGCTGGTAAGCGCCTGCCTTCCTTTTTGAACAACTACCCGATCAGCTTCATCAACGACCTGAATTCAAACTCTTCAAATATATCAATAACCCGCTGACGATCCACAAACATGCGGCAATCTTCCAAGGCGCAAGTAATATCCACTTCGCACTCGATCCGCGCCAGCTTACGCGACAGGTTTAACATGTCCATCTCGGCTTCAATCTTGGCCCGGACGCCTTTCGGCAGCAGCTCCAGATTCTCCAGAACGCCGTCAATGGTGGCATGCTCCTGAATCAGTTTCAGGGCTGTTTTGGCACCGATTCCCTTCACGCCGGGATAGTTATCGCTTGGATCACCCATCAAAGCTTTAATGTCGATAACTTGATGCGGATGCGTAAGACCGCGCAACTCGAATAAATTCTCGTGATGAACGACTTCATAGTTGCCGAACCCTTTTTTCGTTAGAATAATCTGTGTGTTCTCATCAATGAGCTGCAACGTATCGCCGTCACCGGTCAGAATACTGACTTTCATCCCCTGAGCCGAGTACTGCTTCGCCAAGGAGCCCATGACATCATCCGCCTCGTAACCTGGCTTGCCGACACAAGGAATTCCCATCGCTTCGACCAACTCCCATAGCTTATCGAATTGCGGAAGCAGCTCCAACGGCGGTTCGCCCCGATTCGCTTTATAGCTAGGGTAAAGCTCATTACGGAACGTTTGGCTGCCCATATCAAAAGCGCATATGACGTGGGACGGTTCAAACTTGGTGACCGCATCCATTAAATATCGGGTAAATTGGTAGAGTCCGTTCGTGTATAATCCTTTGGAATTACGCATATAATTACCGCTGATCGCAAGCGCGAAAAACCCGCGAAACAACAAGGCAAAGCTGTCTACAATCAAGATCGACGGCGCTTTGGCCGTGACCAGTAATGGTTCTTCATTCATCATTTGACGTTCCCTTCTCTTCTTCGTATAACTAGTTTCATAGACCACTGTGAATATCTGAATCTATGTAAATGTCCATTCTGCAATTATACAATTTCGATAGATAAGAATAAACCGTCTGGGAGGATTAGGAAGTTTGTTTTCTATGATGTTCCCGCAAAAAATATCCGATTCGTCGAGCCGCTTCGCGCAGTCTATCCTCATTTTGAACAAGAGCTATTCGCACGTATCCTTCGCCTTCGGCACCAAAAGCATCCCCCGGAATCACAGCCACGCCTGTCGAAATCAGGATTTCCCGGGAAATTTGTCGAGAACTCCAACCCTCGGGTACTTTGGCCCACACAAACATCGTTGCTTTAGGAGGGACCATCGGCCAACCGGCGGTTGTCATGCAATCGATAAACACATCTCGCCTTCGCTCGTAACATGCCGCTACCGAATCTGCAGTCTCTAGATCCTCTTCAAGCGCGACGATGCCCGCCTCCTGAACGGCGAGAAAAATACCGTAATCGATGTTCGATTTCAATGCCTTGAGACACTGCACCGCTTCCGGATGCCCGACCATAAACGCGATGCGACAGCCCGCCATATTAAAGCTCTTTGATAAGGAATGGAACTCTACGGCAACTTCTTTAGCGCCCGCAATCTGCAGGAGACTGGGCGGCTTGAAACCGTCAAAGGCCATTTCGGAATAAGCCAGATCATGGACAATGAGAATATCATTCGCACGGGCAAAATCAACACACCTCTGAAAAAACTCCAAATCCGCCACCGCGGACAACGGATTGCTCGGATAATTGAGAATCATAAGCTTCGCTTGCTTCACAACGGAAGCAGGAATGGCGTCCCATTTCGGCAAATATTCATCCTCCGCTCGCAAGGGCATCCGGTAAGGCGTTACCCCGGCCAACACAAGACTTGCCGTATAGATCGGGTAACCCGGGTCCGGCACCAGCACAATGTCCCCGGGATTCGTCACCGCCAGCGCCAGATGCGCTAATCCGTCCTGGGAGCCCATCAAGGCCAAGACTTCATGTTCGGGATCCAGGTGGACATTGAATTTCTGCTTATACCAGCGGGCAACCGCCCCACGAAATGCCGGTGTTCCTTCGGAGGTCGGGTAGCCGAAATTGAGAGGGTTGCTTACCGCTTTTCGGAGCGCTTCCATCACACGAGGCGAAGGAGGTTGATCCGGACTTCCGATGCCAAGATCAATTAAATCACGGCCCCGTTCCAGCGCTTCCTTCTTCCATTCGGTAACCTCGGCAAAGATCGCTGACCCCAATCCCGACAGCCGGTCCGATGCTTGAATTCGCACATGAGATTCCCCTTTCTCTTCCCTTTCAAGTGACGCTATTACGCTTTTTTCACAGCCCATTCCTGATTATAAGCTTCCGGTTTGAAACCTAATGTTACTTTCTTACCATCCGTAGCCAAAGGACGCTTAATTAACATTCCATGTGCTGCAAGCAACGCCAGTTGCTCGTCTTCACTCATCGAAGCAAGCTTGTCCTTCAGCCCCAGTTCTTTATATACTTCGCCTGAAGTGTTGAAAAACTTCTTTAAGGGAAGATCGCTTAACGCCAGCATCTTTTTTAAATCCTTTGCTGAGGGCGGATGTTCTTTAATATCAATCAGAACGGGATCGTGACCTTGCGCCTGCAGCCATTTCACCGCTTTTCTGCAGGTGTCGCACTTCGGATACTGATACACAGTTAAAGCCATGGTAGTCCTCTTTTCTATTCATGATCAAGTTCACTCAACAGATGTTTTAAATCGTCCGGTAACGGCGCCGTGAATACCATGCGCTCTGCCGTAACGGGATGCTTGAAGCTCAGCCTCTCCGCATGAAGAGCATGTCGTGAAATACGCCCTTCCATCGATTGCATAAGAGACTGATATTGATGATCAATATACATTTTGTCCCCGATCAAAGGACAACCGAGATATTTCATATGTACTCGAATTTGATGGGTACGCCCGGTTTCAAGCCGTAAGCGAACCAATGTCAGCGGACCATAAGTTTTCACGGTTTCATAGTGAGTAATGGCATCATATCCCGTTCCCGCAGGCGTAACCACCCGAAGGTGAGGTTGCTCGGCGTCCCGGTCGATCGGCGCCTGAACTGTTCCTGCCTTCAGGGGCGGACATCCGTAAACGACAGCCAGGTAAAGCTTCTCCACCTCACCCGCAATCATTTGTTCTGAAACATGCTGGTGCACCCAAGGGTTTTTCGCTATCGCAAGAACTCCGGAAGTTTCCTGATCCAACCGGTGTATCGGACGAAAGCGAACCCTCTCGCCCTTGCTCTGCCAGTAATGCACAATTCCATTGGCAAGCGTATTGGTATAATGACCATGTGTCGGATGGACTATGATTCCCGCTTGCTTGTTCATCATCAGCAGATGCTCATCCTCGTAAAGGATTTGCAGCGGCATTTCCTGAGGAAGTATATCTTCTGAAATTTCTTCCTCCATCCGGATTTCCACCCGGTCGCCAGCCGAAACCTTTACGTTAATGTAGACCCGCTCTCCGTTCAGAAGAATGCCGTACTCCGTTTGCTTCAAATGCGATGTCAGCTTCCTCGAAATATGCATGCGTTGATGCATAATGGTGCGCAGCAGCATCCCCTCTTCGTCCGCGGAAACTTCATAGATCAATGGTTTATAATAGCCCGTTGGTTGAAAAGTGCTCATGATTTCTTGCGAAACACCTCTGCACTCCGGATATATTCAATGTCGGCCACGCCTGTACGCGCGTTGGCGGTGCGGGCCACCACGAAAAACAGATCGGAAAGTCTGTTGAGGTATTTCCGAACCTCTTCATTGATGGGTTGTCCAGCTGCTAAAGTAACGACGCGCCGTTCCGCTCTGCGGCATACCGTACGGCATACGTGCAGAACCGAAGCGGCGCCTGTTCCCCCGGGCAGGATAAACCGGGTAATGTCCGGATTCTCCGCATCGTAGCGGTCGATCCATTCTTCCAGGCGTGTGACCATGTCCGCTCTCACCTTGAATTCCTTGCCTTCAGGCCGCGCGAAAGCAAGATCCGAACCGCAATCGAACAACTCATTCTGGATTTCAGTGAGATGCTCTCTTAAGTCATGGAAACGTTCACCATCCAACAAACTGATGGCTTGTCCCACAAAACAATTCAATTCGTCAATCGTGCCGTAGGCCTCGACTTGCCGATCATCCTTGGCCACTCTGCCGCCAATGACAGAGGTCATGCCGCCATCTCCGGTCCTTGTATATATGTTCACAGGTCATGCTCCCTTCTATGTAAAACCCCGGCTTACTTCATTTCCATGATTTTCTTTAGCACTTGAAGAGATTGCTCAACATCCGGCGCGTTGGAAGGGATGAATGCGATCCACTTCGTGTCTTTCAACCCCGCTTCACGAAACAGTCCTGATGAATCTAAAGGCACACCGTACAGAGCCGTAACCTGCTTCGGTTCATCCTTCGTGCCCACTTCCGCAGTCAGAACGCCTTCCGGATAAAGCTTCTCGTCAAATTCATTCTGTAGCTCCACAAAGCCGCCTTGCGTGCCATAGACTTTAAAAATATCCTGATCTGTAATAATAATGGAATTATCTCCCGCGGCAAGTTCCAACATCAGCTTCTCCGGGAGATATACGGGTGAACCGTATATACCTACAGTCGGTGTTGCGCCTACTTCTTCCACAAGCAGGGTTTGGAGCTTCTCCGTTATTTCAAAAGGGACACCGCTTTGCGGAATGACTGAAATTTTCACATCCTCCGCCGGACCCCCTCCGCAGCCTGTCAGCCAGATCAGCAAGCTCGCGGCGACAAGCCCCATTCCCCATAGTCCCTTACGTTGCCGTTTCTGCGCCATTATTACTCTACCTTCCTCTCCCAAGGTTGTTCTGACTTCCATCATATCACAGTGACTTTCGGTTCGGTAGTTGGTGGAGCTCTGGGTTAAGTTGTACAAAAAAAACCGTCCACGGCACCCTTGTGCCGTGAACGGTTTATGAAACGCTGGAATTGTATTGCCGCCTGGATTAACCCTGCTTCAACCTGTGCATATACTGGCCGATGCGATCCAACGCTTCACTGAGTTGCGTAACGGAATACGCGTAAGAACACCTCAGGAAGCCTTCCCCGCCCAGTCCGAACACATTGCCCGGAACAGCAGCGACCCTAGCATCTGTCAGCAGTCCTTGCGCAAAGGCCTCGGAAGTCATGCCTGTCGACTGAATCGACGGAAACGCGTAAAACGCGCCTTGCGGCTCGTGGCATTGCAGGCCGATCTCCCGGAACCCGCTGACAACCAACCGGCGCCGTTGATTATACGATTCTACCATGCGGTCCTTCTCTTCCATGCCGTTCGTCAACGCCTCTAACGCGGCAATCTGCCCCATCACCGGAGCGCACATCACAGTGTACTGGTGAATCTTCAGCATGGCCGAAATAATGTCCGGATGTCCGCAGGCGTATCCCATGCGCCAACCCGTCATCGCAAACGCCTTGGAAAATCCGCTGACGAGAATCGTCCGGTCTTTCATACCGGGCAAAGCAGCAAAGCTTACATGCTTCTCTCCGTATGTGAGTTCTGCATAGATTTCATCCGAGATGACTAGTAAGTCGTGCTCCTCAACCACTTTGGCAATGGGCAGCCAGTCCTCACGGGTCATAATGGCGCCTGTCGGGTTGCTCGGATAGCAAAGAACGAGAATCTTCGAACGCTCTGTTATACTTGCTCTGAGCGATTCGGCTGTCAATTTAAATTCATCCTTCGCGAAGGTCTCGATTCCTACCGGAACGCCCCCGGTAAGCGAACATATCGGCGAATACGACACATAGCAAGGCTCAGGGATTAATACTTCATCGCCCGGTACGATCAGTGCGCGCAAAGCCAAATCAATCGCTTCACTGCCCCCGACGGTGACCAGCACTTCATTGGTTGGCTCATAAGTCGTCTGAAACTCCCGGTGCAGGTATTCCGCAATAGCTTCCCGAAGTTCAATCATCCCCGCATTGGAGGTGTAGCTGGTGCGTCCCCGCTCCAGCGCATACACCGCCGCATCACGCACATGCCAAGGCGTAACGAAATCGGGCTCGCCAACCCCAAGCGAGATCACATCCTTACTGGCGCTGACAAGGTCAAAAAACTTCCGAATGCCCGAAGGCGGAATCGCTCTTACCTGAGGTGCAAGGTAATCCTGCATCGACTTCACGGACTTGCGCTTTTCTTCTTCAGTTATCATCGCTCATCTTCCTTTACGGTGAGATTACCAGCCGATGATCATCCTCTTTATCTTCAAAGATAATCCCGTCTTGTTTGTACTTCTTCAATATAAAATGAGTCTTGGTAGATAAAACCGCGTCAATCGGAGACAATTTATTGGAGACGAACATAGCCGCTTCCCTCAGGTTCTTACCTTCAATTTCAACGAGCAGATCGTACGCTCCCGACATCAGATACACCGACTTCACTTCGGGATACAAATAAATGCGTTCCGCAATGGCATCGAAACCGCGTCCGCGTTCCGGAGTAATCTGCACTTCAATCAAGGCTGTGACTTTCTCTTCATCCACTTTGCTCCAGTTGACCACTGTAGAGTATTTCACGATAACGTGATCCGCTTCCATTTCGGCAATGGCGACGATCACACCTTCCTCGGGAACACCGAGCATAACGGCAATTTCGTTCGTCGATCTTCTGGAATCCTCTTTGAGAATATCCAATATTTTGTGTTTAAAATCATTCATACCCTGTAGCCCCTCCTGGAGTCGAAATCGGCACTGCCTTCAGCCGCCGTACTTTGTTTTAAACTCTATATTACATGGAATACTCTTTTCCTGCAAAGAAAAAATCCGCTCTATGAGCGGATCCGATGCTTAAACTTCGCATGTGAAAGCTATTTGCTTCATACCTGCTCTATCGGGATGATTTCTGAACGGCCAACCGCTCTGTAAAGCATTCAGCCTGCAAAAGTTTACGAATGGTTTGGTCGACGCCTTTGTGCGCGTAAGTCGGATCAACCAATGAAACCATTGAGTTTGTAATACCCGTCGAGTCTTCCAGAGAAACCCGCCCGAAGCCTATCAACTGACCATTGTCATAAGCCGATACCGTGCAGCGGCTTTGATCCAGAATGGATTTCCATGCCTGCTCCTCTTGCACAATATCCGTACCTCCCGCAACACGCTGTAATTCAGCATAGGCTTGCTTTGTAGGCGGCTGATGTTCAAACCCGATGGTAATGCTTCCGTTCATTGAAAATCCTCCCCTGTGGTTTTCTTATTATTATAATTATACATAAATATGCATAATTATTCAATTGTATCTCCATTATTTTTATTCCCGGCATAAAAATAAAAAGCTGCCTAGGCTCGGCAGCTCTCATTCTGGGTTATTCGGTTGAACGAAATGCGGAAAGGCTATAGCCCAGTTTAGGCTCCTTTACCGTATATTCCATGCTTTTATTCGTGTTCGCTGCAATGGCCCGCAAAATATCGTTCTTCTTGATCTTCTGCTGCAAGGCTGAAACGGAAGCAAACGTGCTGCCTGAGGTTGGATTCTCTTCGAAGTACAATTTACCGTACTTGCTGTCCAAACTCTTAATCTTGTTCATGTTTACGAGATTGGTCTTGTCCAGAATATCGAAACTCTGTTCTCGCAAATGTTCGCTCAATTCGGATAATGTCGTGATCTGATAGAACTTCTCGTTGGAAGTGTGATAGACGATATTCCGGCTTTCGATGTTGATAAACAAGACCTCGTTCAAATCCAGCATCACCAGTTCGTTCGTCTCACTGTCTACTCGCTTCAATACCGGCATTCTCATTCTACTCACTCCAATATACAATTTACACCTTTATTTTACATCCCTTACCATAAAACTACAATGTTTATTTTCATAGATTAATTCCATATATCCATCGTCAAATAACGCTCCCCCGTATCGGGCGCGATACACAGCACCCGCCGGCCCGCCCCGAGGCGCCGGGCCTCCTGTAGTGCTGCCCACACGGTCGCACCCGCGGACGGCCCGACCAGAATCCCTTCCCTCGCGGCAAGATCCCGCATCGTGCGGATCGCATCATCGTCCTTCACGCGGACGATGTCGTCATAGACGGCCGTATTCAGCACGGCCGGCACAAACCCGGGCGACGTCCCCACCAGCTTGTGGGGACCGGGCTGGCCGCCCGACAGCACGGGCGACCCGTCCGGCTCCACGACAAGGATGCGAATCCCGGGGATCGCATCCTTCAGCGTCTCGCCGGTACCGGTAATCGTGCCGCCGGTGCCGGAGGAAGCGACGAAGGCGTCCAACCGTCCGCCCGTCTGCTCCAGAATCTCTACCGCCGTTGTGGTC
Organism: Paenibacillus swuensis; assembly: GCF_001644605.1. Taxonomy (NCBI): domain Bacteria; kingdom Bacillati; phylum Bacillota; class Bacilli; order Caryophanales; family Paenibacillaceae; genus Paenibacillus; species Paenibacillus swuensis. Next base: position 5,010,512 of record NZ_CP011388.1, read on the forward strand.
CGGTGAATATCCGGATTGGCGGTATTCTCAAACTGCTGCGGGATGAAGCTGCCCGGGATGCCCTCCGCCAGCTCCCTAGCCTTGGCAATGGCGCCCGGCATCCGTTCCGCCGCCGGCGTGAGAACCACTTCAGCGCCGTAGGCTTTCAACAGGTTAATCCGCTCCTTGGTCATGTTATCAGGCATGACCAGAATCGCGCTGTACCCTTTGGCAGCGGCGTTCATCGCAAGTCCGATGCCTGTATTGCCGCTGGTCGGCTCAATAATGACGAAGCCGGGCTGCAGCAGGCCGTTACGCTCCGCCGCTGCGATCAGGTTCATCGCGGCCCGGTCTTTGACGCTGCCGCTTGGGTTCAGCTTCTCCAGCTTTACATATACTTCGGCGTCATCTACCGACGTGAGACGGTTCAGTCTCACCGCCGGTGTGTCTCCGATTAATTCCGTAATGGAGTTGACCATCCGTCTACTCATCAGGTGATCGCTCCCTATCCTTTTCTTGGCGCAAGGCAGCCCCGCATCAGAATCCAGGTCGCAATGGGCGCGCTGCCTATGCACAACAGTAAAATATTCATAATGAACGGAGAAGTGGTTTGCGACACGACGATAATAAATACCAGCGTTCCAACCACGCGTCCCCCGCACAAAGCGAGCTCGCGCAACACGATGTATTCCACCCGCGCCTGCGCTGTCTCGGCGTTGCCTCCGATCAGGTCAAATACAGAGGAGGTCATCGGGATGGTGTATAACGGCATAAATAAGGCTGTGCCGATTCCAAAAATCAGCAACGTGAAATAGTTAAGCTTCCAGAACAACGGCAGTATAACGGCAGACATCATGACGGTACCCAGAAGCATTGCGGGTCCCCTGTACCGTCTCTTCAGCCATCGGCCTAAGAGCAGGAAGCTGACAAAGGCCACAGCCGACGTAATCAGCGTGAAATTCCCAAGCTGCAGTTCCTTCTTCGTGGCAATATACACTAATAATCCGATGATGAAACCGAACACGCCTTCGCGGATCCCCTGCGCGGAAAGCGCAGGTACAACGAGCCGCCAGGGATTATTCTTTCGTCTCAAGTCCTTTATAGCCTGAATCCAATAATAGGTCCCTGATACTTTTCTCTTTTTCAAAAAGAAGCTGACGATTACGCCTACAAAAAAAATGACGAGCGACAGAGAAAATATAAACCGGTAACCGCCGCTATCGCCCATCTTGGCGATGAAATACCCCGATAACCACGGCGTTAATATTCCGGAGGATGAACCGATAATACCCGCCCAGCCGTTAAATTGATCCCGGTTATCCGGATCCGTTACTTCAAAGTACACTACATTAAATGCGAGCCAGAAGCAACCGGAAGCCATCCCTTGTACAATACCCAATAACCAGATATAGGTGACGGCTCCTTGTCCAAGCCACAGCACCATAAGATAGAAAACAGCTGAGAGCGCGATTCCGGCCCTCAAGCTGTTCATTTTGTTATGTTCCTTCACCCATTTACCCGCGACCCAGAACGTAATCGCCATCGTTAATTGCTGGATTAAAGCGAACCAGCCGATCAAGGCAAAATCGCTCTTGGCTTTCCAGATATAAACATTCACAAAGGTGCCCGATAAAGCGTTGGCTATGGAAAAAAGGCCGTGTACCAACAGCAATATAATGCTCTGGCTATCTAGCTTCCCCTTATGATGTTTGGCTCCGTCTGCATGACCATGTCTGGTTTCAATGGAATGCGCCTGACTGCCAAGCAGATGCCAGGAAGGAAAAGGTTGTCTCGTCTCGCTCATGCGCTCACCTCTGGATTATAATTCCCAAGAGGTTCCCAAACATGAATGCTGCCTTCTTTTGCCAATCAATACTTTATAAAAATTGCTGAACGGTTTTCATTCGGTCTTCTTCGGATACTTGTTGTGAAACCTGGAAACAGGCAGGGCAAACGTACATCTTCACGGTAAACGGGGCTTGCACAAAGCTGCGCTCAACGGCTGCATAGACATGGGGCTTGAATGCGTTCGCTCCCACAACCTGATGACCCGCCAGCAGCATATACTCATGACAACGTTCACACTGAATCCCGTCTTCTTGCTCATCC